>QWRK01000040.1 GCA_003670455.1 Candidatus Aquidulcis sp.
TTCGTAGAGCGCCGTGGGCGGCGCTGAAGTCTGGTGCGCCCTGAGGGACTCGAACCCCCGACCCTCTGGTCCGAAGCCAGATGCTCTATCCGCTGAGCTAAGGGCGCATGTGCGTATCTTGGCTTAGTTTTCCAGATCACTGTTGATGCTGGTCAGGGCGAGAGGATTTCGCCTCCGACCTCGTTGTTCCGAACGATGCACGCGCCCAAGCTCCGCCGGAGGGGAAGGGAAGCCGATCGCGCCGCCCCTCGGCTCATGAATCAACCCGCGAACGAGGTGATCCTGCAGGTCGTACTGACCTTCAATCATGACGCTATCGTCGAAAGATCACCGGCGTAGCGGGAGCGTTGCTGAAAGCGCTGGCACTGGAAGGCTATTCAGGAGGCGCTGATCATGTACTCGATCGTTTGTCGTCTCAATGCTCCAGCGCTCACCGAGCATCTGGCCGATGGCGACGACGATCTCTGAATACGTCCATGCGTCACTTGAGTTTGCATCAAGGTGATGTAGCCCAGGCCGCGGATTGGCGAGTAGGTTGAGCAAGACGTCCACCGTGTCGGTAAGAATGGATGTTGCTGGAATCCAACCGGCACTGGCCTTAATCACACCGGAGGCGGCCTGTTCCCGAAGGTGCTGGGCCAGGTTGTTCCCGAGTCCATGCGGATCTATCTGATAGCCGAGGCGTACGACGACAGCTTCGGTAGATGCCTTAAGCACCGCATCTTCGCAGTCGGCCTTGTAGCGCCCGTATTCATCTGTGGCAGTGCGCTCGCTCGTGATTCCGTGGGGACCCGGTGCTGCAAACACCGACACGGTGCTTGTAAACACAAAAGGGATTCGCTGCTCTGCGCTGTACCCAGCCATCTGAGCGGCCCAGCCTGGTGCGCCCATCGCAAGGTGGAGTACTGCATCTGGTTGCACGCGCTTCATCAGTGCGTGTACAGCGGACGGCTCCTCGGGTGGTACCTCTGCCCGATTCCACGGGTGCACGTCGATACCCCGCACCGCCGCGACTCGCCTGAATGCACCGCCGACGGTTCCTTGAGATCCCGTGAGCAGTACCCTCATCAGTTTCGGCGGTAAACCACAGTTCCATCACTGTTGACAGTCACTTCGATGGCGCGCAGTGGCTGGTTTGCCGGCCCCATCGTTACCCCGCCCTCGGCAGAGAAGCGTGCACCATGGTTGCTGCAGAGGAAGTCACCACTCCCCGTCTGCCAATCAACGCTGGTCCCCTGATGGGTGCAGGCGCGCTCAAAGGCGCGGTAGGTGCCCTCATCGTTGATCAGTACTGCGTCAGTGCCCCCCGCAGAGAAGTTCAACGCCTGACCGTCGGCTAGGCCTGATGCACCATCGATCGCGGTGCCCCCCGCGGGCGCGGAGCTTGATGGCGTTGGCGTTGGGCTCGCTCCCGACGTTGGCGACGGTGAAGGTGTTCCACCCTCGGTGATCGCCGAAATGGCACGTGATCGGTCGAGGAGGAGGAGAGCAGCAATACCGGCAGCAACGCCTGTGCCGCTCACGATCGCTGCGCGTCGCTCTGGGCTGTATGCCCGTTGCGCTGGGGCACCGAGGCGTAGAACGCCGCCGTCACCGAGTGCAGCGAGTGCAAGGAATCCAACGAGGTACGGCAGGTCGTTACCGTAGTAGTACGGGCTCACCCCCCACGAAGCGGTGAGTGCCAGCGTGAGTGAGATGCCCGCTCCGAGCAGTGCGCCATAGCGCACCCACGAGCCGGTCAGCAGTGATGCGCCAACGAGCAGCTGGGCCCCAGCCATTGATGCGCCGATCAACACCGGTTGCGGTAACGCTACGGCCTCCACGAGCCCGGCGAGCGGCCCGCCCGATGTCACGAAGTAGCGCAACGTCTCACCAATGGAGCCAACGCCTTCAGCTTGTAGGAATCGTGGGTCGAGCACGGTTTTATCGATGCCGGCGTAGAGCATGGTTCCGCCCAAGAAGATACGAAGCACCACGGCGGCGACGGCCGCGGATCGGTACGGTGCGAGCGCAGCCGTCATCCGGTCTGCGAGTGAGGTGCCCCGTCGTGTCGAACGTTTCGGCGAAGCCATGCGAAAAGTGTAGGCGATGAGATTGATGAGTGAAAAGTGGTGCGCCCTGAGGGACTCGAACCCCCGACCCTCTGGTCCGAAGCCAGATGCTCTATCCGCTGAGCTAAGGGCGCATTGATGTGCAGTAGTTCGCTGGTCGGGGCGAGAGGATTTGAACCTCCGACCTCGTCGTCCCGAACGACGCGCGCTACCAAGCTGCGCTACGCCCCGACCGATCCCGCACCGCGGGAGGGGAAGAATAGCGGAACGGGGGCCGCACCCTGCGACCCCCGTTCCGATGGTTCTTCGTGTGGGGCTCTGCCCCGGTCAGTCCTAGTAGAGCTCGAGGTAGCGCTCAACCTCCCAGTTAGAAACGTGCGTGCGGTACTCGTCCCACTCGGCCTGCTTGGCGTCCAAGAAGTGCGAGAGGATGTGCTCACCGAGGGCGCCGCAGATGACTGGGTTGGCCTTGAGCTCGCCGATCGCCTCGATCAGGCTCCCTGGCAGCTCCTGGATCCCCTTCTGCGCTACCCGCACGGAGTCCATCTCGTAGAGCGACTCCTCGACCGGGTCTGGCAGCACCATCTTCTTTTCGATGCCGTCGAGGCCTGCGGCGATCATCACCGCAAAGGCGAGATACGGGTTCGCCGATGGGTCTGGGCAGCGCAGCTCCATGCGCGTTGCCTCAACCGAACGGCCCGCCGAAATCATCGGCACGCGAATCAGTGCGGAGCGATTGCGTCGCCCCCACACCAAGTACGTCGGCGCCTCGTATCCGGGAACAAGTCGCTTATACGAGTTCACCGTTGGTGCCAACACCGCGATCATCGAGCGCGCGTGCTTCAAGATTCCGGCCATGTACGACTTCGCGATTGGCGAGAGGCTGTACTTGTCCTTCGCGTCATAGAAGACGTTCTTGCCGGTCTTCAGACTGGCGAGGCTGATATGCGTATGCATACCTGAGCCGTTGATGCCGTAAATCGGCTTCGGCATGAAGCTTGCATACAGGCCGTGCTGCTTGGCAATCTCCTTCAGCGCGTACTTGAAGGTTGTTGCGTTGTCGGCGGTTGAGAGTGAGTCTGAATACTCAAAGTCAATTTCGTGCTGGCCTGGCGCCACCTCATGGTGCGCGGTTTCAATCTTGATGCCGAGCGCCTCGAGGGCGTCGACCATGTCTTGGCGAACCTCAATGCCCTGATCGCCCGTGAAGTCAAAGTAGCCCGCCTTGTCGTGCGGCTTCGTTACCGGGTGACCATCGGCGCCGTACTCAAAGAGGAAGAACTCCAGTTCTGGCCCCATGTTTACCTTGTAGCCGAGCTTCGCTGCGCGCTCGACCTGGCGGCGCAGTGCGCCACGTGGGTCGCCAGCAAATGGTGAACCGTCGGGAAGGAGCACATCGCAGATCACGCGCGCCGTGCCAGCGCCGCTCTCAGCGGGAGCCCACGGCAAAATGCGCCACGTGTCCATGTCGGGTCGCAGCATCTGATCGCTCTCGGCGATGCGCGTGAAACCCTCGACCGACGAGCCGTCGAACCAGGTGCCGTGCTTAATGGCGTTCGGCATCATGTGGATTGGAATCTGCACGCTCTTCGTAATGCCGTGCAGGTCCACGAACTGCAGCTGCACGGTGCGAATGCCGGCCTTCTCGGCCTTGGCTACGGTGGCGAGCGCCGCCTTGGTTTCGGCCTCGGTGCGTGCTCCATACCCCTTCGACATGATCCCCCTCCACCGGGCAGTGCCCGAATCTTGTGCGTACGGCACAGATTTCACCCCCTGCAAGCCAGGGGAGAAGCCGTCGGAAGGAGAATACGGCCTTTCTGAACGGCCTGGGTGCGGTTTAGAGGGTGGTTAGATTGTGATCTTGCACAAGAACCGGCCGTTTTGCCCCTACTGCAGCGTCCAGCCCTTGCCCACCGAGGTGCGCAGGATCTTCTCTTTCTGCACCAGGCGGCCGCTCGTATAGCCGAGGCGCTGCAGGGTCACGCTCCCTGTCGAGGAGACGCTCGTGAAGAAGAGGTCCAGGATCCCATCGCCGGTCCAGTCGCGGGCCATCAGCTTCGGCACGCTCCCTGAGGCGGTCGCCTTCCACACTTCAAGCGGGCTCCCCCAGGCGTAGGTGCGAGCGCCTACGGCGAAGGTGGTTGCGGGTACGTTGCTGCGCACCACGGCAGCCCATGGGGCGCGAATGCGCACCTCGGTACCCGCGGTAGCGGTGGTCAGGTCAATCGTTGGGTTCAGCGTGGCAAGGCCGGCCGCATCAACAGTCACGCCGATAGCGGCAGCACGCGCTGCAATGATCTCCCACGTGTCGCTCGCGCGGAGCCAATCAACTTCACCCGCAAGGATGCGCACTGGCGCATTGCGGTACATCACGCTCTTCGCTGTGTAGACACAGGTCGTATCGACTGGCACCTTCACCGTCTGACCCTTGATTAGCACTTTTGCTGGATACGCAACGGTTGAGCTCTTCGGGTTCATGGAGCGGAGGCAGCCCTCGGTTCGCCCCACACGCGCTGCAATCTTTGCGTACGTGTCACCGCTCCGAATCGTCTCAAGTCGTGTTGGGCCTGCATTGAGCGCAAGGAACTTTGCATAGGCGGCGGTGCCACTCTTGTAGCCGAGTCGGGCTGCAACCTTAGCAAGTCTGCTCTCTCCCGCGCGAACGGTCGTGTACTGCACTGGTGCCGTCTCAGGCGTGAAGACGAGATCTGGGCTCACAACGGGAGGAGCGGCAATGTCGAGAACCTCGCTCATCGCAAGGCGCACGATGTGCCCGATCCCCTTGAGGTCTCGATAGCTCAAGTAGAGCTCAGAGCCCGTATCGCTCAACGCATCTGCGGCGGTCACACTCCAGCCACTCGCAATTGGCCAGAGCAGTGCGCCCGGCGTACTTAAGGTGCCGAGCGACCAGTGGGTGTTCGGCGTGAAGCTGATCGTTCCGGCCGCCTGTGACGCCATGAGGGCTCCATCCGTTGCGCGCCAGAGCACGGTGGCATCCGGTACACCATCACCTGTGACATCGCGCAGCACGGTTACCGCGTCGGTGCTGGTCGTTGTCTCAATGAGCTGCACTGGCGAGGCATCGACCCTGACCTCGAAGAGGCGGAGTCGCGCCGCGGTCGCATCGATCAGGTCGGGCGTGCGTTCAGTAATGAAGAACTCTTGAATGATGTCGGCCGAAGTGTCGGCAACATCCAGGCTGAGGGTCGCCGTGGCATCAAAGCCTGTGTAGGCGTCGAGGATGGTGACCGAGGTGCCGAGGACGCCGCTAGAGATTGGGGTCTTGATGAGGCTCGTTGCGCCGTTCGCCGCACGCCACAGGCTGAGCACGGAGAGGCCCCCGTCACGCTCGGTTCGAGCGATGTCACGATCAAGGAGGGTGGCGCCAGCCAACGCTGGCACCGTGCCTGGCACTCGGTTGCGGAGGCGCCCGTTCGTGCCCACGTACTTGTCTGAGGAGATGAACTTGATTGAGCCATCTGCGCCGATCGCGGTGAAGTCACCCTTCCCGTCGCCGGTCACGTCGATACCTGGGGAGATGATGCGGTTCGACTCTACCCAGTTGATGCGGTACTTGTAGGCGCGCGAGCCAGGCTTGCTGTACGAGGTCTCACCTGTTGCATTGGCATCAACCGTGTACCAGACGTAGCGAATCAGCTCTTCCACGGAGAGATCTTTCTCTTTCGCGCAGGTGTCGGCATTCATCACGAAGATGGAGACGCCGCGCCAGTGCCCTGGCTGTGTTGCATGTCGCAGTGGAATGCCCGTTTGGCCAGCCTTCGGCGGCACAAGGCATCCAGTAGTGGAGCCACCACCGCCATTCCAGCTGCCGTAGAAGCCTGGGTTGGCGAAGTACCACTTCCCGTCGTCCTTGAGGCGCTGCACCGTGGTGCCCCACGTAGCGTCCACCGCGGCGTTGTACCGCGCGTTGCTTCGGCTACCAGAGGTCCAGCCTGGATCGTAGATGCCACCGGTGCGATAGATCTGATTGATCGACGGCTCGTCCGTTACGTCAAAACACGAGCGTGGGGTGTCGGCGGGGAGGCTGGAGACGGGAGTGATTCCGCCACTCTCGTTATAGACGGCAATCGGTGCCGTGACATGCCCCTTTGCATAGTCGCGCACAAGTCCGCCGATGCCATCATCAAGAAGATCCGCGCCATAACGAATGCGCAATGGAACTAAGGTCTTGAAGTTTTCAGTCGCTCTCTGTGAGTTTGTTGATCCAGTTCGTCCTTTGGTCCCGTTCACTTTGCCATCATCGGCCAGGTCGTCTCGAAGCCATTGTTCATACGTTGCACTCCTTAGTGTGGACGCATAGAACCAATCTTTAGCCTTCATGGTCCACGACCAGGCGTTCTGCTTGATGGCAATCGCGCCGACACCGAGCAGGGCATCGCTATAGGGGCTCGATTTGTATTCGGTGTAGAACTCGGCCACGTGGGTGCGGTAGACGTAGAGCTTGAAGGGGATCTCTTCGACGACACCGGAGTTGGTGCGCAGCACCCGGATGGTGTCAGGGGGTGAGATCTGGCTCTTCCAGTCGGTGCAGGGCTTCTGCACGAAGGCAGCGGCGGCCGCAGGGGTCGGGTTAGCGCCCGCCACACCCACCACGCCTGAGAAGCAGAGGAGGGCGGCCCCTGCGAGCGCGATGGCGCGGCGGAGCGTCATACGAGATGCCGCTCTGCGTTCCATGTGCTGATTCTACCGCCTATGCAAGATCGGATCCTGTGAACCCTGAAAGGTTCAGATCTACTCGCTGAGGCTCCCATCGAAGCCACCCTCGGCATCAAGGATGCGCAGCGCAAGCGAGAGGGCAAGACGCAAATCGGGCTCGCGAAGGTCCCACCCCGTTACCTCCTCAATACGCTTGAGGCGATAGGCGGTGGTGTTGCGATGCACGCCCAGTGAGCTGCTCGCTTCAGAGGAGCCTGGAGCGTCGAGGATGGCGCGCACTGTTTCAATGCGCTGTCGTCGGGCCGCTGCGGTGCCCACCAGGAGTGGTCCAAGCAGTGCAAGCGCAAGTCGTCGACCTTCGGGGATCGTCATGACCGAGCCGAGCAGCTGATGCGCAGGAAGGAGCTCAGCGCGCACCACCTGCTCACCGCCACTGCCGGCACGACCGCCAATGCGGCGCTCCAGGGATTCGAGGGCGGCACGTGCCTCAGCCTCAGCAGCAGGTCGCGCTGACGCGTCGGTGAATGGTCGCGACACGGCGACGGGGCGTCCCAGTCGCTTTGCCACCTTGCGTGCAGATTCGGCGGCGCCAGGGTCGCTCGCGTCAGCGACGGCGACGATGCGCACTTCAAGGCTCTCGTTACTCCCGCGCAACATGAAGCGTCGTGGGCTCGCGAGGAGGCGCAACTCGCGACGCAGCGCTGGCACGTCGGCCTCATGCGGCCGCGGCTGGCGTGCTGCAATAGCGACCCACGGAGGACCCTCGGCCGGGAGGGTGCGCGCCTCTCCGCGGCCCGCGTTGGCGGGAAGCTCGGCGGCAACGCGTACGATTTCAAGTGCGAGGAGTGGTGCGACGCGCTCGCAGGCGATGCGCTCGCGCTCGCCAACTGGCTCATCACCGAGCAGGATGATGGAGCCTGGTCGCTCCGAACCCTCATCACCGAGCGGTGACTCTTCGACGCCCTCCTCAAGCTCTCGCTCACCCTCTGGCGCGCCGGGTACGGCGGGGAGTGGGATGCGCTGCCCAGTTGGTCGACTCTTCGAGAGGTAGTGCGAGACCGCCTTCGCTGCAGCGGCGCTC
>QWRK01000041.1 GCA_003670455.1 Candidatus Aquidulcis sp.
GGCTGATGGAATTGCCGAGGGCGCCCGCGCTGGCGGCATGCCGATCGAAAAGATCATGCGCCTCAGCAGTGATGCTGCGGGCATCACATCCGCCGTTGGACTCTTGGGTGACATGGCCACGTCGGGCGACACCATCCTCGTCAAGGCATCACGTTCGGTGGCGCTGGAGCGACTAATCAGTGGGCTTGCCGCCCGCTGGAGTGAGGAGGCGAAGTGATCGCGATTGTTCAGGCGCTCGTACTCGCATTCGTCTGTGTCTTCGTGCTGATGCCGGCCTATCTACGCTTCTTGAAGTACGCAGGATTCGGTAAGCGCGTACGCCGAGAGTTTGGTCCCGAGTGGCATATCGTCAAAGAGGGGACACCGACGATGGGCGGACTTCTGCTCACGGGTATCGTGATTGCGCTCGCCCTCTTGCTCGATGCAGTCGACGCCTCCACCTACGCCGTCCTGCTTGCGCTCCTCGGGGTCACCCTGCTCGGCGCATTTGATGACTGGCTGAATGCGCGCACTGGTGACGGCATCTCGGCGCGACAGAAGCTGCTCTGGCAGACGGGGGTGGCGATCATTTCCGCTGTTTACCTGCAGCAACACTTTGCCTTCAACTCTCTTGTTGTTCCGTTTGTTGGCGAGGTGCCGATTGCGCCAATCCTCTGGATCACCGTTGCAGTCGTCGCGATTGTTGCGACAAGCAACGGGGTCAACCTGACCGATGGCCTCGATGGCCTCTCAGGTGGAACGATGACATTTGCCTGGATCAGCTACATGGTTATTGCACTGCTGAATGCACCAGGGCAGGTGAATCTTGCGATCGTCTGCGCACTGATTGCCGGTGCTCTCGTTGGTTTCCTCTGGTTCAACGTGCATCCCGCGAGCGTGATCATTGGTGATGCAGGCGCACTCGGATTCGGCGCCGCACTTGCGGTGACGGGCTTGGTGACTGGCCATGTGCTCCTTCTCCCGCTGATTGGCATCATCTTTGTGGTCGAGACTGGCTCGGTGATCCTGCAGGTGGCGAGCGTCAAGCTCACCGGCAAGCGCATCTTCTTGTTCACGCCGATCCATCACCACTTTGAGCGGCTCGGCTGGGCAGAGACGCAGATCACCTTCCGCTTCTGGATCATCGGTGCGATCGGCGGCATCCTCGGCATCGTCACCTTCCTGGCAACACGAGCGCAGGGATGAGCGGCGACGGCCTCACTCTGGCGGACCTTGAGGCGCCAGCCATCGCGGCTGGGAGCCTACGTGGGCGCAACGTCGTCATCCTCGGCGGCGGGCGCACCGGCCAGGCGACTGCCGCATTCGCCGCCGCGGCAGGTGCAAACGTGACGGTGCACGATACGGACACGATCGATCGCGTCGTCGGAGCCACCGAGGCGTTCGCCGGCAGCGGGATTCGGACCTCCTTCGGCGATGCCGAGAACCTAGCGCCACTCCTTGCCGATGCGGATCTTGTGGTGCACAGCCCTGCGGTTACGCTCGGATTCCCTACGGTGCGCCCCGCCATTGAGCGTGATCTCCGCACCTTTGCCGCCGGGGCGATCCCGCTGGTGGGAGAGGGTGGAGCCCGTGGCCGTCTCCTGATTAGTGAGCCTGAGTGGGCACTTCGACTCCTCGGCAACCGTTGGCGCGTCGGCGTGACGGGGACGAAGGGGAAGAGCACCACGAGCAACTTGATCGCGACGATCCTGGCACGAGATCCATCGCACCCAGTGGAGCTCGGCGGCAACAATGGGAAGCCACTCATCGGTCGCGCAGCTGCTCTTCCGCTAGAGACGCGCGTCGTGATTGAGTTGTCTGAACTACAACTTCCATCACTTCACTCATCGGTTGATGTTGGGGTGTTTACGAATGTGACCGTTGATCACCTCGATCGACACGGCACCGTTAGCGCGTATCGCAGCGTGAAGCGACTCCTCGCAGATCGCATCGCAGACGATGGCGTGATGGTCGTCAACCTTGATGATCCCGTGGTGGCCGCGTATGGCGGAATCGGGCGCGTCGAGATGGTCGGATATCGCTTGAGCAGCCCTATCCCAGGTGGGGTTGGCATTGTTGACGGTTGGATCGTTGCGGCCGGTGTACTCCGCGCGCCGCGATATGGCGGCGGCCCCGCCGCCACTGGCCCAAGCGGGCGCATCATGCCGGTGGGAGAGATCGCGCTTCCCGGAGAACATAGCGTGAGCAATGTGCTCGCCGCTGTCAGCGTGGCGCTCATTGCAGGGGTTGCCCCAGATGCAATCCGTAGCGCGGTGAGCTCATTCACCGGCATCCCGCACCGACTTGAGACAGTCGCTGTCGTCAACGGTATTCGCTACGTGAACGATTCACAGGCGACGCAGCCAGACGCGGTAGCCGCCGCTGTTCGCTCGTTTCCAAAACCGCTTGTACTCATTGCTGGTGGGCGCAGCAAGGGGCTTGACCTGACCGACCTCGCGCCGATCGTTGCCGAGCGCTGCTCTGCAGCCGTGGTGATGGGGGAACTCGCTGATGAGCTTGAGGCGCTCTTCCGTGGCGCGGGCCTCACGCGTATTGAGCGTGCGACGAGCGTCGAGAGTGCGGTTGAGGTTGGCACGAGCTTGGCACGCGAGATCGGTGCACCAAGCGCAGATGGGATTCGCGCCACGCTGCTGTTGAGCCCAATCGGCTCGAGCTTTGATATGTACAACAACCCCTTTGGCGCCCGCGGCGAAGCGTTCCGCGCCGCCGTCCTCGCGCAGGTTGAGGCGACACGATGAGCCGGCTTGTGCGACAACCAGGCGTGACGCGCACCCCAGGCGCTCGCCCAGCGAACGGAGGGGTGCCGAAGCGAGGCGGCTCTGCGCGGCAGCGAATTGCGAGTGCACTACGAGTTGAACGTCCTGGCGAAGACATGGCGATCCTCTTCCCTGCAGTTGTTCTTGTGGGCATCGGGGTGTTGATGGTCTTCTCTGCCTCAGCAATGAATAGCTTGATGAAGAACAACGATGCCTATGACGCAGGTGGTAAGCAGCTCGTCTACGCAATCATCGGAGCGTGCTTCATGTATATCTTCTCTGCGACCGATTACCGCCGTTGGCGCTCCTTCGCGCCACTCGCAATGGTGGCGTCACTTGCCCTCCTCATCGCCGTGCTGATCCCGGGAGTCTCCACGGAGGCTGGGCTACGACGCTCGCTCTCAGTAGGACCGATCAGCATCCATGCGGCTGAGGCGGCCAAGTTCTCGCTGATCCTCTTCCTCGCAGACTTCCTGGCGCGCCGTGGTCACGAGATCGGCAAGACGTTCGAGACGATGCTCTCGCCACTCTTGGCGATCGGGCTCTCTGTGGTCCTCGTACTGGTCGAGCCAGACCTGGGCACAGCGACGATTCTCGGCCTGATCGGATTCTCACTCCTCTTCGTCGCGGGGATCCCCCTGCGCTGGGTGCTGGTGCCGGGCTCTATCGTGGTAGCGGCTGCCATTGCCCTGATGTTCACGAACAGTTACCAGGCGGCGCGCCTCGGTGGGTTCACCGACCCGTTCTCTGATCCCACCGGATCCACCTATCAGACGCTGCAAGGCTTGATCGCGATGGCGGTCGGTGGGCCGCTCGGCTCAGGCCTCGGCTCCTCCCAGCAGCTGGGCGGGATCAACATTCCGTACGCATGGAACGACTACATCTTTGCGGTGATTGGCGAAGAGGCAGGCCTCGTCGGCATGCTCGTCGTGATCTCCGCCTTCCTGGCGATCGCCCTCCGCGGCCTCCGCACCGCGCGTCGCGCCCCCGACACCTACGGCGCACTCTTGGCCACAGGGATCGTCGTATGGATCTCCGGACAAGCATTCATCAACATCGCGGTTGTTCTCGCCCTGCTCCCAGTGACCGGCGTGCCGCTCCCACTGGTCTCACAGGGCGGCTCATCACTCATTGTGTTGATGGCAGCGATTGGGCTGCTCCTCTCGGTATCGCGTGAGACGATGGTTCCAAGCCAGGCAGGAGGTAGTGATGCGGGTGCTCATCGCGGGTGGCGGAACGGGGGGACATCTATTCCCAGCGTTCGCCGTAGCTCGTATGGTTCGCCAACTCCATACCGACGCTGAGATCAGCTGGCTCGGCGGCGCACGTGGCGTTGAGTCACGCCTTGTTCCAGAGGCGGGATACCCGTTGACGCTCTTGGCCGCCCCGAGTCTGCGACCAAGCGGCGCCGGCCTGATCGCAACGGCGCGTGATGCCGCCAAGCTCCTCTGGTCAATCCCGCAAGCGATTCGCGTGATTCGTCGCGTTCGACCCGACGTGATCTTCTCTACGGGCGGATACATCGCCATTCCCACCCTGATCGCCGCGTGGCTGACGCGCACGCCGAGCCTGCTCTGGGAGGGGAACGTACAGGCGGGCCGATCGAACACCCTTGTTGCGCCGCTCGCCTCGCACCGCGCGGTCGCGTGGCGGCAGACGGCGGAGCGCGCGCCATGGAGCGGCGCGAAGACAACGGTCACAGGCACACCAGTGCGCGAACTGACCGTCGATCGCACCACCGCGCGCACGGCACGCGGCCTGACGTCGAGCGATCAACTGCTCTTGGTGTTTGGTGGCTCGCAGCGCGTGCGTCGATTTGAGACGGCGCTCGACGGTGCGCTCGCAACGCTGCTCACAGAGTGGCGCGTCCTGCATGTGGTGATGGATGGCCTTCCAGAGGCGGAGCAGCGACGAGCGAGCCTCCCTGCGGAGCTGCGTGACCGTTACGAGCCAGTCTCCTTCCTCGGTGGAGGAGCAATGGAGGCCGCACTCGTCTCCGCCGATTTGATGCTTGGGCGCGCCGGTGCGTCAACAATTGCCGAGGCGGCTGCCGCTGGGCTCCCCGCCATCATCGTGCCGTACCCGTTCGCGGGCGGTCATCAACGCGTGAACGCAGAGGCCGCAGCAGCGGCGGGAGCGGCCACCCTCATCAACGATGAAGACCTGACCCCTGAGCGCCTCCTCGCAGCCGTGGCGACCTATGCGACACCAGCACAGCGCGCTACAGCGGCGAGCGCCGCCACAACGCTGGCGCACCCTGACGCTGCCGTGGTGATCGCGCGCACGCTGTCGCAACTCGGCGGTCGGGGATGAGCGACGTGCAGACGCAGCAGCCGTGGGCCGACGCGGAGGTCGCCGCGCGCGAGTTGGAGCGCCGACTCAGCCTGAAGGTGTTGCGCAACGAACCCCTTGCTGAACACACCACGATGCGCGTCGGTGGCCCCGCCGATCTCTTGGTCACCATTCGTGATCGCTTCGCCCTGCGCGGGCTAGTTCGACTCGCTGCCTCTCGCGGCTGGCCGCTGCGCATCCTTGGGCGCGGCAGCAATGTTGTCGTTGGTGACGCCGGCATGCGCGGCATCGTGGCGCTCAATCGCAGCGCGGGGTACGACGTTGATCAGGCGGCGGGAACGATCTCCTTCGATTCAGGCGTCCCCATGGCGAAGGCCTCAACGATTGCCGCCGAGGCGGGGCTCACGGGGCTTGAGTTCGCTCTCGCCATCCCAGGGAACATCGGTGGCGCGATTTGGGCGAATGCCGGCGCGCATGGCGGCGAGATGGCCGCGATCACCACTTCGATCACACTCCTCCGCGCCGATGGCACCGAGGTTGAGATCCCTGTCGCCGACGCCGCGTTCAGCTACCGCGAATCACGCTTCAAAGGGCCAGAGGGGGGCGGCGAAGTGATCCTGGGGGCGAAGGTCACCCTGACACCTGGCGAACCCGATCTGATCAAGTCGCACCTTGAGGAGATCCGCCGCTGGCGTCGCGAGCACCAGCCGCTCGGCATTCCGAGCGCCGGCAGCGTCTTCCGCAACCCACCTGGCGAGCTGAGCGCGGGCGCACTCATTGAGGCTGCGGGGATGAAGGGGGTGCGAATTGGCGGCGCAGAGGTCTCTGAGATGCACGCCAACTGGATCCTGAACCGTGGGGGAGCAACCGCTGCGGAGATCCGCGCGCTGCATGACGCCTGCCGCGACGCCGTCAACGCCAAGAGCGGGATCACGCTCGCCACCGAGATCGCCTTTATCGGCGAGTTCGCTGCATGAGCGGGAGCAACACGCTTCCACCGGTCCTCGTCCTCTTCGGTGGTCGAAGTGCGGAGTCGGATGTCTCCGTGATCTCAGGCACCGCCATCGCCGCCGCGCTGCTCGATGCCGGCCTCGCCGTTACCCAGGCGCACATCGCACGAGATGGCTCACTCCGCCCACTGCCAGCAGGACATCGTCGCGGCGACGTCGCAGGCGCTGCATACACAGATCTCACCGCGCCAGCACTTCTTGGCGCGCAGCCCATGTCGCTCGATGCATATCTCAAAAGCGTTGCGGCATTGGCCCCAACAACGATCGTCGTTCCCGCGCTACACGGCCCTGGCGATGAAGATGGCACGATCGCCGCAGCAGCCGCGGCCGCAGGGCTGAACTATGTGGGCGATGCCCCCGCAGTTGCCGCCCTCGGTATGGATAAGCCAGCCTTCAAGGCGCTTGCGCGCGAACACGGCGTGGCGACCCTGCCTGAGTTTGTGATCACCCAAGGCGAATGGTCAGCGGACCGCGAGGCTCTCCTTCGTGCCATCGCAGCATTCGCCAACGAGCACACGTCAACGGGCGCACTGATCGGCAAGCCCGCAGCGCACGGATCGTCGATCGGCATGAAGATCGCGCACACGTCGGCCGATTGGGCAGATGCGGTTGACGAGGCGTTGCGCTTCGGCGATCGCGCGATGCTGGAGCCGTACCTTGAACGAGCCCGCGAGCTGGAGGTCGCGGTACTCGAGAGGAGCGATGGAGCGGTGGAGGCATTCGGCCCCGGTGAAGTCTTCCCAGGGCGCGAGTTTTACGACTACGACGCCAAGTATGCGCCCGGCATCTCGCGCACCACGACGTCAAGCGACCTCCCACCTGCACTAGCGGAAGAGATGCGCGCTGCCGCCGTTGCGCTCTTCACCGCCGCGCAGAGTCGCGGGCTCTCACGTATGGACTTCTTGATGGCGCGGAGTGGGGAACGGGCTGGCCGTTGGTACCTCTCAGAGGTGAACACCTTCCCAGGGTTCACGCCGATCTCGCTCTTCCCTGCGCTCGTCATGTCGGGCGGCTCAAGTTTTATGGAGCTGTGCGTTGAACTTGTTGCTGCGGCGGCGGCACGCCCCGCACCGCGGAGCACGCGATGAGCGATCGCAAGCCAGCAGGGAGTGGCCGCGGGCAACATCGTGGCGCTGGTGCGCGCCCGTTTGGGCCTGGCGAAGCGCCACTCGGCGTACGCCCCGGCCTTGGTGGGAGCCGACGACGCGCTGGGGTGAGCCCCGTCGGGGGATCATTAAACCGCCGAAGCGGCGATGAGCCTGGTGCATCGTCCGGGCGAAGCGCGCGCCTCACTCCTGGGGCTGCTGTGCAGCTGCGTCGCCTCGCCCTTGGCGCCCTGTTGCTCGCATCGTTCCTTCTGCCGCCAGTTGCTGCACGTGCCAGCCTCACGACAGTTGGGCAGGTCTCCGTTATTGGCACCACGCTCCTTGATCCCGAAGCGGTGATTGCGGCCGCCAACATTCCGATCGGCAGCAGCCTCCTTGGGGTAAACCTGCGCGAGGCAGAGGAGGCGGTGGCGGCGCTACCGCTCGTCGCCTCGGTGCGGGTGAGCGCTGGGCTCCCTGACGGCATTCAAATTCGGGTGCGCGAAAAGTCGCTCCTGCTGCGCTGGCAGATTGGCGATCGGGTCTACGCCGTCAGCGAGAGTGGCGAACTCCTTGGTGAAACTGCCTCGCTCGATCTTGCGCCATCCGCCGCAGCCGCACTTGCAGCAGCCCCGCTGCTCTATGACGACCGCACGCCGAG
>QWRK01000042.1 GCA_003670455.1 Candidatus Aquidulcis sp.
CCGGTACGCAGGTGACCCCGGAGCCCATCATCTGAATTGGATCGCCTGCCTTCAGTCGCCCCTCTTGCACGCGGATGTAGTTCACGACGCCCTTGTACGTGTCGTAGTGGGAGTCAAAGACGAGCGCGCGGAGCGGCGCGTCGAGTGGGCCGCTCGGTGCGGGAATGCGCGCGACGAGTGCCTCGAGAATTTCGGCGATGCCGATACCAGCCTTCGCCGACGCGAGGATCACCTCTTCTCGTGGAATGGCGAGAGAGTCCTCGAGCTCGGTCATCACCATCTCAGGGTCGGCGGCGGGGAGATCGATCTTGTTGAGCACCGGAATGATCACCAGGCCGAGCTTCATCGCCAGGTGCACGTTGGCGAGCGTCTGCGCCTCGATCCCTTGGCTCGCATCAACGACGAGGATGGCACCGTCACAGGCCTGCAGGCTTCGTGAGACCTCGTAGGCGAAGTCAACGTGGCCTGGGGTGTCGATCAGGTTGAGGCCATAGGTGAGGCCATCGTTCGCCACGTAGTCCAGGCGCACCGCGCGGGCCTTGATGGTGATCCCCTTCTCGCGCTCCAGATCCATGGAGTCGAGCATCTGTGAGGTCATCAACCGGGCCTCCACCGTGTGGGTCGCCTCGAGCAGGCGGTCGGCCAGGGTCGACTTCCCGTGGTCGATGTGCGCGATGATGCTGAAGTTGCGCAGCCGAGACTGCGGGATGGTGCTCATGGGCTAAGGATCGCACGCTCTCGCCAGCCCCGCCGAAGGGCGCCTTCACAGGAGCGTGGCGGAGCCTCTGCTACGATCGCCCGACGGCTCAACCGAGCCCCAGAAGCTGATGGAGTGACCAATGGGAAAGACCCCACGTACGTACAAGGGTGCACGAACACCGCAGTCGCTCAAAGAGGTTCGCGCCTCTGCCCGCCGCAACGCGGTGCAGCAGCCAAAGCGAACCGCCGCCAAGAGCCTCGTCGCGAAGGCGCTCGAGATCATCACTGGCCAGACCCAGGGTGACGCCGCTACAGCGCTCAACAAGGCGTCGAGCGCCCTTGACCGCGCTGCGAAGCACGGTGCCATTCACAAGAACGCTGCAGCCCGACGCAAGTCGCGCCTCGCCAAGAAGGCTGCCAGGGCGGCCGCCGCTGGCGGCGTGATGCCAAAGGTTGTGAACAAGAAGAAGTCGGCGCCAAAGAAGGTCGCCGCACCAAAGGCTGAGGCCGCCGCTGCAAAGAAGCCGGCCGCCAAGAAGCCAGCCGCGAAGAAGCCTGCTGCCAAGAAGGCGGCGCCAAAGGCCTAAGCGAACGAATCGATCGACCGCCCGCTGCGCTCTGCGCAGTGTGGCGGGACGACGATTAGACGACGGGCTCCTCGCGCTTCACGCGCGGTGCGCTCGGCCAGTAGAGCAACCCACCAAGAAGTGCGGCGAGTGTCGTGCTGCCAATGAGCAGTCGCGCCGTTCCCATCTGGCCATCCCAATACCAGTCGGTGAATGAGGCCACGTCGGTAACACCTGCCTCGGCGAGCGCCGCCTTGCCACCATCAGCACCCTGGTAGCGCACATAGACGCACTCTGGCCCCGCCGCGCATTTGAACGAGCCGCCCTGCTTCTCGTCGCGGTAGCCAGGGTCGAGTGAGAAGAAGAAGAGCTTCACGGCAAGGAAGAGCGCGGCGAAGGTGACCGCGGTGATGGCGCCACTCCAACCGGCATTCGCAAAGATGCGACCAGGGCGACCACGTAGCTGACCGGCCCGCTGATTTCCGTACCAGCCGATGAGCAGGCCTGAGAGCGGGGCGAAGACGATGTAGGCGGGATCGATCGGGATCACCATCAAGAAGCTCACCGCAACGGTGAGCGCCATGCCGACACCAACGAAGGCGGCAACCGTTGCGCCGCGGTCCACAAAGCGGCTCATGCGTGCGTCACGTGCGAGAAGGCGCTGCGTCCGGCGTAGATCGCCCGTGCGCCGAGCTGCTCTTCAATGCGCAAGAGTCGGTTCAGTTTGGCGACGCGCTCTGAACGCGATGGGGCGCCGGTCTTGATCTGCCCTGCGTTGGTGGCCACGGCGAGGTCGGCGATGGTGGTGTCTTCGGTCTCGCCAGAGCGGTGGCTCAGGATGCTCGCCCAGCCGGCGCCGCGCGCCAGGGTGATCGCGTCGAGGGTTTCGGTCAGGGTGCCGATCTGGTTCGGCTTCACCAGCAGCGCGTTCGCCGCACCAGCATCGATGGCGCGCTCAATGCGGTGGGTGTTCGTCACCAACAGGTCGTCGCCCACGATCTGCACCTTGCCGCCGATGCGCGCCGTCAGCGCCTCCCAGCCGTTCCAGTCATCTTCGGCGAGGCCATCTTCAATGCTGATGATCGGATACTTCGATGCCCAGCTCGCCCAGAGATCAACGAGCGCACCGCTCTCCAGCGTGCGACCTTCGCGATCCAACTTGTAGTGGCCGTTCGGCTGTAGCAGCTCGGTTGCGGCGGCATCAATCGCAATGGCGATCTCTTCGCCCGGTCGATACCCGGCCGCCTCAATCGCTGTCATCAGTGCATCGAGTGCCGCCTCGTTCGATGGGAGGCTCGGCGCAAAGCCGCCCTCATCGCCCTGACCGGTTGCGAGGCCGCGATCGTGCAGGTTCTTGCGCAGTGCGGCGAAGACCTCGGCGCCAGCGCGCAGTGCGTCGCGGTAGGTGGTGGCGCCCACAGGGACCACCATGAACTCCTGGAAGTCGGTGGAGTGCTCGGCATGCTTGCCGCCGTTCAGGATGTTGAGTAGCGGCACTGGGAGCTTCACCGCAGCATCGCCACCGAGTTCGTACCAGAGCTCTTTGCCGTGAAGCGCGGCGCGCGCGTGGGCGGCGGCGAGTGAGACGCCAAGGATGGCGTTCGCGCCGAGTCGCCCCTTTGCTGGCGTGCCATCAAGGGCGATGAGTGCAGCATCAATGGCGCGCTGATCAAGGACCGATGTGCCGTTGAGCGCCTGCGCGATCTCGCCGTTCACCGCGGCGACGGCGCCAAGGACCCCCTTGCCGCCGAATCGACGCTTGTCGCCATCGCGAAGTTCAACGGCCTCGTGTGCGCCAGTAGATGCGCCCGATGGAACAGCGGCGCGCCCGCGCGCCCCACCAGTGAGCGTTACGTCCACCTCAACGGTCGGATTGCCGCGCGAGTCGAGAATCTCGCGCGCGTTGATCGCGGCGATGCGGTCGCTCATGCCAGGGTGTCGCTCTCGTCGTCCTCGTCGTCAAGCGCGGATGGCTTGATGATCGGCTTCGGCTTTGCCGGTGCGCGCTTGGCTGCCGCCTTCCCCCCTGGCTTCACGGGCGACACGTAGATGATCGGGAGCGTCTCGTACGGCGAGCCTGCGGTTGGCACGACGGCGAGGCCTGGCAGGTCGCGACCCTCAAGGAACTCGAGGGATGCGCCACCACCAGTAGAGAGGTGCGTCATCTTCTCGGCGACGCCGAGCTGCCGTAGGGCGGCGATGCTATCGCCACCGCCAACGACCACAGTCGCGCCAGCATCCGCCTTCTCGGCGGCAACTTTGGCGAGCTCACGCGTGGCCACGGCGAACGATGGGATCTCAAAGACGCCGAGTGGTCCGTTCCACAGGATGGTCTTGATCGGCGCGAGCGCCTCGCGAATTGCAGTAATCGAGGCAGGCCCAAGGTCGACCATGTGCCAACTCGCTGGAAGCTTGTCGGTGGAGACCACCTTGAACTCGGTGCCGCGTGTCACCTCTTTGGCGACCACACCATCAACTGGAAGAAGCACGCGAACGCCGCGGTCCTGCGCCAACTTCAAGATGCGTCGTGCATCGTCAACCATCTTCGACTCGTAGAGGCTCTTGCCAACGCTGCGACCAGAGGCCACAAGGAACGTATTCGCAACGCCACCGCCGAGAATCAGCAGGTCAACCTTCTTGATCAGCGCTTCGAGTACGGCGACCTTGCCCGAGACCTTACCGCCGCCAACAATTGCCGCGAATGGTCGCGCAGGCTTCTCGAGCAGATTGGAGAGCGCCTCAACCTCTTGCTCCATCAGAAGTCCGACATACGACGGCAGGTAGGCGGCGACACCAACGGTGCTGGCGTGGGCACGGTGCGCTGCACCGAACGCATCGTTCACGAAGACATCGCCATATGAGGCGAGTCGCTCGGCGAAGGCTGGGTCGTTGCGCTCCTCGCCGGCGTGGAAGCGAACATTCTCCAGGAGGAGCAGTTCGCCCGGTCGCAAGCGACGCACGGCATCGTCGGTACCAACGCCGAGCGCATCACCAGTTGTGGGCACATTGACGCGAATGAGTTGGGTGAGCCGTTCGGCGGCAGGTCGGAGGCGCAGGCCATCAACAACGCGACCATCAGGTCGGCCAAGGTGCGACATGATCACGACCGATGCGCCGCCATCCAGGAGCGCCTTGATCGTTGGGACTGCGGCGCGGATACGTGAGTCGTCGACGATCTTTCCATCGGAGAGCGGCACGTTGAAGTCAACGCGCAGCAACACGCGCTGGCCCTGCATGGGCAACTCGCGAATCGTGCGCTTCCCTGAGGCAGAGATGATCTCTTGTGCCATACGGCGGGGGCCGGTCTGCGGCGGTGCCGGACGTGGAATTGGACGTGGGACTGGTCGCGCCTGCGGAGTGGGCGATGAGGCTCCGCCTGGCTTTACGGTGGCCTTGACGTTGGGGCGGTTCGCCGGACGGCTCGGGGCCGTTGGCGGTGCGCCAGTCGGTCGCGGCTGACCGTTGGATCCGGTGATGGTTGGCTTCACCTGCGGCCGATTCGCTGGGCGGCTCGAGGCGAGCATCGCTCCTGCTGGCTTCTGTGGCGGTGCGCCGCTCGCGCTCTTGGCGGGAGCGGCGGCGGCTGGCTTCGCCGCAGCAGGCTTCGCCGCTGGCTTAGCTGCAGGCTTGGCTGCAGGCTTGGCTACGGGCTTCGCCGCTGGCTTCGGGGCGGGCTTCGGGGCGGGCTTCGGCTTTGTCGCAGGCTTGGCGCCGCCACCAATGAGCCGGGCGAGTAGGCCCTTCTTCTCAGGCATGCGTCGCCACGTACTTCACGAGGTCCGCAACCCGGCAGCTGTAGCCCCACTCGTTGTCGTACCAGGTGACGATCTTCACGAACTTATCGCCCACCATCATGGTGCTGAGGGTGTCGATGATCGACGAACGAGTGTCGCCCTTGTAGTCGGATGAAACCAGTGGCTCATCAGAGACGCCGAGGATGCCGGCCATTGGCCCAGCCTCTGCGGCACGGAACGCGGCATGGATCGCCTCGATGCTCGCCGATCGCTCCAACTCTGCGGTAAAGTCCACGATGCTCACCGTTGGAGTTGGGACGCGAATGCTGTAGCCACCAAAGCGGCCTTCTAGTTCTGGAATCACGCGAGCGATTGCCGCGGCGGCACCCGTCGACGCTGGCACAAGGTTGAGACTTGCGGCGCGCGCGCGGCGTGGGTCGCTGTGCGCAACATCAAGGATGCGCTGGTCGTTGGTGTAGCTGTGGATGGTGGTCATCAACGCGCGCTTGATCCCCCACTCATCGGAGATCACTTTGGCTGCAGGTGCGAGGCAGTTTGTGGTGCAGCTGGCATTCGAGATGATGTGATGCTTCGCTGGGTCGTACTGCTTCTCGTTCACGCCCATCACGATCGTCAGGTCTTCGCCTGTCGCTGGGGCGCTGATGATCACCTTCTTCGCACCGGCGGTGCGGTGCGCCGCAGCCTTCTCGGCGCTGGTGAAGAGTCCCGTCGATTCAACGACGATGTCAACGCCAAGGTCGCCCCACGGGAGTGCCGCAGGGTCTTTGCTCGCCAACACCTTGATGCGACGACCGTCGATGACGAGCTCGTCGTCTTCGGCAGCAACGCTGCCGGGGTAGATGCCATAGGTGGAGTCGTACTTAAAGAGGTGGGCGTTCATCTTCGGATCAACGAGGTCGTTGATCGCCACTACCTCTACTTCAGGCGAGCGCTGAATGATCGCCTTCAGGCTCTGGCGCCCAATGCGGCCGAAGCCGTTAATGCCTACGCGTACGGTCATCGAGTGTCCCCCTTCGATTTCACCGCTACGGCCCGCTCCCACTCTGGATTGCCGATTCGCTCGACAACCATCGGATGGCAGCCCGCCAGGCTCACGTCCCCACCGAGCTCGGCAGGGTGTACGGAAACTCTCCGTCCTGGAACCTTGAAGCTATTGTCGCCGATCTCCCCCTGAATACGCGAATGGAGCACCTTCCAGTGCGCCTCGGCGAAGGAGCCGCCGATGATGATGCGGCTCGGATTGAACACATTGACGAAGCCTGAGACCGCCCGGCTGATCGCCAGGAGCGCGTGATCGATCAGAGCCTGGGCAACTCGGTCCCCTGCAGCTGCAGCCTCGGAGACCTCCTTGGCGCTGACCTCCCCCTTCGGATGTGCGGCGAGCCAAGCGGCGAGCCACGGGCTGGCGCCACTCGCAGCAGCCTCACCCCCCGTGCGTGCAAGCGCAACACCTGAAGCGTGCGCCTCAAGATGTCCGATGCCGCCGCAGGCGCAGCGTGGTCCGTCGAGCGTGATCGGCGCATGGCCGATCTCAATTCCCGTGTCATCTGGCCCGGTGTAGAGGCGCCCACCACTAATCACCGCGCCACCAAGGCCGGTGCTGATCGTGATGTAGAGCAGATCATCAATGCCACGCCCTGCTCCGAACGCACGCTCGCCGAGGATCGCCACCTTCGTGTCGTGCTCAAGGAGCGTGGGGAGGTTGAGCGCCGCGCTGATCGGCCCAGCGAGATCCGTGCCTGGGAAGTCGGGTCCGAGGTTGGGTGGCTCAACAGCGATCCCGCGCCACGGATCAATCGGGCCCGGCGAACTGATCCCAATGCCAACCAGACGTGCGACTGCTGCTGCGTCTTCGACGCGTGCCGCATCTCGTGCCTGCTGCAGCGTGCTGATGCATGCGGCGACGATGGCGGCGGGGCCGCTGCCCACGGGAGTTGCGCTTGCAGCACGACCAATGCGCGAACCATCGGCGCGCACGACCGCTGCGCGAATCTGCGTCCCGCCGAGATCGAGGGCGAGGACGGTCGCATCAGCGGACGGGGTGGTCATCAATCCTCCGTGTTCATCCTGAGCTCACTGTGGATAACTTCGTGCGTGGTGTGGCGAGTTATGCACAACTCGCGAGAAGCGGCGCGGCCCCCGACCGGTCTCCCAGTCGAGGGCCGCCTGGCCGCTATGCAATCGCCGTGTGGCGATCGCGCGTTGTTAATCAGCCACCGATCTTGAAGACCTTGGTGCCGCACACTGGGCACTTGCCCTCGAGTGCTGGCTTGCCGTTCTTCATCGTGACCTTCTTCGTGTCAATAGCTTCGCGCTTTGCCTTGCACTTCACGCAATAAACTTCGGCCATCGTGTGTACCTCCACAAACCGGAGCGTGAGCTCCGGTCTACCTAGACCCCAATCGGGGCACGTGCCTCCTTGGTAGCGTTACCAAGCGTTGATCGGCAGGGGGGCCAAGCGGCTCCCTCGCACGATCACCATAACTGAGGATAGGGAGCACGCCCCGCACGGTCAACCCTGCCCCCCGCACGAATCCCCTCTGGCACAGCCTGTGCCCCCTCGCACGACGGGAGCACAACGAGCCCGACCCCCTGAAGGCCGGCCAGCTCGAGGCTGCCGCCGCGTACACCAAGGGTCTGGGAGACCTGTGGCGCCCACCACGCCTGGAGCCCACCGGGGGTGGCGATTGAGG
>QWRK01000043.1 GCA_003670455.1 Candidatus Aquidulcis sp.
TTTACGCCGCAGTTCGGAGCGAACAGTGCAGCGGCGCACCGTACCGAGCTGAGCCGTGACGGTGCCCACGTCGAGGCACTCGACTCACCGCTCGCCGCCGACCTCGATACGCCCAACGACCTGAAGGCCGCCATGGAGCGTGAGCGGGCTGTAGCCACGCCAGCGCTAACAGCGGGCCTGCTCGCACTCCCCGTTGACGGACTTGGTGAGATCCAACCGGGCGACGACCTGCCAGCCATGATCGCCAGCTGTGTGGCGACAATCGCGGCCACGAGTGCGATTGGTGGACTACGCAGCGACGATGTGATCGCCGTGACGCAGAAGATCGTCTCAAAGGCGGAAGGGGCCATCGTTGAGCTAACCACCATCACGCCACGACCAGAGGCGGTGGAGTACGCAACGAAGTGGGGTCGCGACGCGCGCCAGGTTGAAGTGGTGCTGCAAGAGGCCGTACGTGTTGTACGCATGGATCGCGGCGTGATCATCACCGAGACCGCACACGGATTTGTTCTCGCGAACTCTGGCGTTGACGCCAGCAACGTTGGTCCGCGCAGCGGCGAGGTGGTGACACTCCTGCCGCGCGATCCCGATGGCTCGGCGCGCGCGATTCGCGAGGCGATCCGCCTGCGCACTGGCATCGCGCCCGGAGTCATCATCACCGACTCCTTCGGTCGCCCGTGGCGCCTTGGTATCACTGACGTGGCGATCGGCGTGGCTGGAATTGCGGCGCTGGAGGATCTGCGCGGCAAGCCCGACGCCGATGGCCGAATGATGGCTGCGACGGTGCGCGCCGTCGCTGACCAGATTGCCGCCACCGCCGAACTCGCCCTCGGCAAGACCGCCCGTCGTCCCCTCGCCCTCATCCGCGGCGCACACCCGCAGGTTGCAGAGGACGGGAGCGCCCGGTCGAGCCTGATGCCCCCCGATTGGGACCTCTTCCGGTAATCAGCCAGCCCAAATCTGCGGGGGGCGTAGAATCGCAGCATGACCAACGCAGAGACCCCCAAGGGATTCGGGCTGACGATTGACTTCGGCGCAGCTGCGCCAGCTACCGATCCTGCCGTCGCCACCAGCACCACAGCCGCCGCCCCAACGGAGACGAGGTTGCTGATTCTCGGCTCTGGGCCTGCGGGCTTGACCGCGGCGATCTATGCCGCTCGCGCCGCCCTCGCCCCTATCGTGATCGGTGGCTACGCCCCTGGCGGCCAGCTGATGCTGACCAGCGAGGTCGAAAACTTCCCAGGATTCCCTGAAGGGATCGATGGCCCCGAGCTGATGGCAAAGATGCGCGCACAGGCGGAGCGCTTCGGCTCGGTCATGGTGGACCAAGATGTCGACCGCGTTGACTTGAGTGCACAGCCTCACCGAGTGTGGAGTGCTGGTCGCGAGTTCCGCGCCGAAGCCATCATCATCGCAACTGGCGCATCGGCGCTTTGGCTTGGGCTTGAATCTGAGACCCGACTCCGTGGACGCGGCGTCAGCGCCTGTGCAACCTGCGATGGCTTCTTCTTTAAGGGTCAAGAGGTCGTCGTCGTTGGCGGCGGCGATACCGCCCTTGAAGAGGCGCTCTTCCTGACGCGCTTTGCAACCAAGGTGCACCTTGTGCATCGCCGCGAGACCTTCCGCGCCAGCAAGATCATGATCTCGCGCGTCGAAGCACACGCGAACATTGAGTTGCACATGAACCGCGAAGTGGTGGAGGTGCTCGGAGAGAAGAGCGCCGAGGCCGTGATGCTGCGCGACACCACTCCTGGCGCTACCAGCGCTCCAGAGCGACTCGCCGCTGGTGGGCTCTTCGTTGCGATCGGCTACAAGCCGAATACAGCAATGCTCGGCGGCGCACTCCCCGTTGATGCGGCGGGCTACCTCCAGCTTGAGAGCGAAACCTCCGCCTCCCAGATCGACGGTGTCTTCATTGCTGGTGACGTGCATGACCACCGCTACCGTCAGGCGGTCACCGCCGCAGGTGATGGCTGTCGCGCCGCTCTTGACGCGGAGCGATGGCTCGCGGAGCGCGACGCCTCGAGGTCGTAAGTGTCGCGCAGCGAAGATGAGATCGCGCTCATCGACACCGCTCGCGCCGAACTCCTCTCACTCGTCACACACGAGCTGCGCACACCCCTCGCCGTACTGAGCGCTTACGTTGAACTGCTGTCGGACGCAGCATCTGGGGCCTCTCCTGCAAAGCCGGCCGACCTCGCCACCTGGCGCGAAGCGGCCATGCAGCAGGTCGGCCGACTGAACTTACAGATAGATTCCATCCTCACCGCAGCCCGACCAGGCTCAAGCCTTCCACTCGAGCGTGCGCCGATGAACCTCGGCGAGATCACCGGTGCGGTGATTCGGGAGATGGCGCCACTCCTGCGCAATCACTCCCTTCGCTGGGAAGAGCCAGAGTCGGCGATCATCGTGCTTGCCGATGAGAGTCGATTCCGCCAGGTGCTTGGCCACCTCCTCGAAAATGAGGCAAAGTACGCGCCGGTCGGCGAACCGGTCTCGATTGGCTGCTGGGTGCGCGATGGCCGGGCCGAGCTCTACCTCACCGACGACGGGGTGGGGATCCCCCGCGAAGATTGGGAGGAGATCTTTGAGGCCTTCGTTCGCCGCACGCAGCGCCCTTCCACAAGCGGCTCAGGGATCGGCCTCTATGCGGCGCGGCGCCTCATGGGGGCAATGGGTGGCGAGATCAAGATTGAGCCGAACGGATTCGGTGGAAGCCGATTCCTTCTGACGCTGCCGCTCGCCACCGAAGCGCACGGCATACTTGCACCATGAGCACTGCAGCGGCAACTACGCCCCTTGAGATCTTGGTCGTCGATGACGACCCAGCGCTCGTTGGCGCGATCTCGGCCCTCTTAACGGCTGGCGACTACAAGGTTCATGCCGCCTACAACGGCGTTGAGGCGGTTGAGGCTTTCGATGCCAAGAAGCCAGCTCTCGTCCTTCTTGACCTCGCCATGCCTGGTCGCGACGGGCTCAACGTCATTCATGAGATTCGTACCCGCAGCGCCACGCCAATCATCGTGCTGACGGGTGAAGCGGATGAGGCGGCGAAGGTTGATGCCCTCGATGCTGGCGCCGATGACTACGTTACGAAACCATTCGGTCGCCAAGAGCTCCTCGCCCGGGTACGCGCCGCGCTGCGCCGCGGTGGTGAACCGGCCGATGGTTCCGCCCGCGACCGCACCATCACTGGTGCTGCAGGTCTACGCATCGACATCAGTCGACACGAGGTCCACGTGGGCGCGCATCTCCTCGCCCTCACCAAGACGGAGTTCAACATCTTGGAGGCTCTCGCCTCCGTGAAAGGCCGCGTTGTGACGCAGCAGCGACTCCTCGCGGCCGCTTGGCCGAACAAGGCCACCCCTGATCCGCTCCTCCTGAAGCCGCACGTCGCGCGCCTACGCAGCAAGCTGGAAGAGGCTGGTGGCCCACTCCCTGAATCGGTTCGCGGGGTCGGCTACCGACTAGGGGCGAGCTAACTACTCCTCGCCTACCCCAATCAGGAGTGCGCTCGCAGTTGCGAGTGGCATGGCCAGGAGCACACCGGCAGTGCCAGCAAGCGCCCGAACCACTTCAACCGCAACGGTTTCCGTGCTGAGGCGGCTTGCGATGCCGCCAGGTGCGATCAGGGCGGCGACCACCAGTGGGAGTGATGCTGCGAAATAGGCGAGCGGCAACGTGTTGATCACCGCTCCAACATGAGAGCGCCCAATGGCCAGCGCTCGGCTGCCAACATCGAGCGTGCCGGCCCGCACATCCGCTCGGCGAATCTGCTCAACCGCCGCAACCTGCGTGGCAGCTACATCGTCCACGATGCCGAGCGTGCCGATCATTGCCGCGGCCAAACCAATACCGCGAAGGTCGACGTTGCCACCCAGGATCGGAATGAGGTTGACAAGGTCCGAATCTCCAGCAAATGGTGTGAAGGCGAGGAGACGATCAAGAAGAATGGAAATCAGCGCGACGGCGATGAGGCTCCCCCCGATCCCTAAGATCGTTGCAGTTGCACGACGATTGAGCCCTTCCGTAATCACGACGGACGAGACTCCGACGACCAGGGCAATCGCCCCAGCGACGACCAGGGGTGATGCCCCGGAGAGGAGCGCGGGAATCCCGAACCGCACCAGTACGACGCCGGTAACGGTGAGCGCAAGAAGTGCGCGTGCACCGACCGCCCCCGCAATTGCTACGACCGCAATCGCAAAGAGTGCAAGGGCGATGAGGAGTGCCCCTCCTCTGGAGCGATCCGTAACGGCAAAGACCGCTCCCCCGCTGGCGTCGGTGACCTCCGCGAGGAGGACCTCGTCCCCCTTGTTGTATGGAATCGAGCCAGCAATGTCGCTCGCCTGATCAACTGAAGCGGTCAGGCGCTCTCCAAGCCGTGGGCCTTCAAGCAGTTCGACGGTCGCGCTACCGGAGGATCCCCCTTCGCCTGGAAGCGGCTGGGAGACGAGAACGGCGCGCAGGAGTACGGGCGCATTTGTGTCGGTTGGCAGCGTCCATGGGCTTGGGGCCACGAGGAGCACGAGGAGCAGCGTCGCCGAGGCCAGCAGGCGGGCAACGCTAGGCAGCCACGCTCGGCTCGTGCGAGGCACCCGTCGTGTGCTGGTGCGTGTTTCTGGCATTGGTACCCCCACTGATTTGCATCATCGTAGCCGCTCATCTGGCGTTTACCTGCGAACCCTAGAATCACTCCATGCAAGAACCAGCACAGGGAGCCCCCGTCGCCATTCGTATCCTTCGTGAGCAGCAGCGCCTTGAGCTGGATTGGCGCGATGGGCATGTGAGCACCTATGAGGCGATTCCGCTGCGATGGCTCTGCCCCTGTGCCTATTGCCGCGGTGAGGCTGGCCTCCCCGGCTGGCTCGACGCCAATCCGACCCTTAGCCCAAGCCAGACGAAGCTTGAGGGCGGCGAAATGGTTGGCAGCTATGCGCTCTGTCTCTTCTGGGGCGATGGCCATCGCACCGGCTACTACACCTGGTCGCTGCTGCGCCAGCGCTGCTCCTGCGCCAGCTGCATGAGCACCCCGCGATGACCCTTGGCGTCAGTCGCGAACTCTCACTCCTCGCCTTCAACGCTCGCGTTTTGACGGAGGCTTCGAACAGCAAGCGCCCACTACTCGATCGCTTCCGCTTTCTCGGCATCGTCGCATCGAACATCGATGAGTTCTACGGGGTGCGTGTTGCCGGCATTCAGGACCAGCAGGTCGCTGGCGTGCGAACCCCTGGACCTGACGGCCGAACTCCCGACGTGCAACTTGCACTGATTCGCGAAGCGACCGACCTCCTTACCGAATCGGCACAGGAGAGTTGGGGCACGCTGATCGAAGAGCTGCGCAGTGCGGGGTTGCCGCTGCGAAGGTGGTCCGACCTCGATGCCGCCGAGCAGTCAATCCTCACGGAGCGATTCACGCGAGAGATCTTCCCCGTGCTCACCCCTCTCGCAGTAGACCCGGGCCACCCATTTCCGCTGATTAGCTCGCTCAGCCTCTCGCTCGCGATACGGCTCCGCGCACATGGCGGCGAAGAGATTTCACTGGCGCGCGTAAAGGTGCCAACAATTCTCGGACGTATCGTGCAATTCGGTAACGGCGACTGGATCTTGATGGAAGAGCTGATCTTCGCCCACCTTGACCTTCTCTTCCCTGGCACAGAGATCGTTGACGCGCACCTCTTCCGAGTGACGCGCGACGCTGACCTTGACACCGTTGAGGAGGAGGCGGACGATCTACTGGAAGCAATCGAAGAGGGGCTTCGCCAACGACGATTCGGCAGCGTGGTGCGACTAGAGGTTGGCACCGAGATGCCAAGCGCACTGCTTGAGATGCTCTTGGTGGGACTCGAGATCAGCCAGAACGAGGTGCAGGTTGTTGAGGGGACGCTCGACCTCTCCGTCGCACTGCAAGTTGCAAGCCTCCCTCGCCCTGATCTGCGTGCTCCGCGATGGCAACCGGTCACGCCAGCGCGCATCACTGAGGCTAAGTCAGCCGCGTCCCCAAGCGGCGACATCTTCAAGGTGATCGCGGAGGGCGACCTGCTGGTCCACCACCCGTACGACAGTTTCGAGGCAAGCGTTGACCAGTTCTTCGCCCAGGCCGCCGATGATCCTGAAGTCCTCTCCATCCGCTCCACGCTTTATCGCACTGGGGCAACCTCAAGCATCCCTGCGCACCTGATCCGCGCCGCCCAGGCAGGGAAAGAGGTGGTTGTCCTCGTTGAGCTGAAGGCCCGCTTTGACGAGGCTGCCAACATCGAGTGGGCACGACGACTCGAAGAGGCGGGCGCGCACGTGGTCTACGGCGTCATGGGCCTTAAGACGCACTGCAAGGCGACGTTGATCACGCGACGAGAGGGCTCCACGATTCACCGCTATGTGCACCTCTCCACGGGGAACTACAACCCGAAGACGGCACGTGGCTACACCGACATCGGCCTCTTCACCACGAACGAGGTGATCGGCACCGATGTGGGAGTCCTCTTCAACTTCCTGACTGGTGCCGCGCGCACCTCGTCGTACCAGCGCATCCTCGTAGCGCCGGATCATTTGCGCAGCGAGATCAAACGGCGCATTGATCACCTCGCCGAGCAGGCACGCGGCGGCGCTGAGACCTCCATCACCATCAAGGTGAACGCGTTGATTGATCCCGAGATGATTGCGACCCTCGACCGTGCCGCCGAGGCGGGTGTCTCCATTGACCTCATCGTGCGTGGCATGTGCGGCCTTCTGCCGAATCCGGCGCGCCATGGCACACGCCTGCGGATTCGCTCGGTGATCGGCGACTATCTCGAGCACAGCCGCATCTACCGTTTCGCGGGCCCAGAGGGGACGGAGATCTACGCCGGAAGTGCCGACCTGATGGAGCGCAACCTTGACCGGCGCGTTGAGGTGCTCTTCCCACTTGAAGATCGTGAGGTGCGCCGCAAGGTTGACGAGATCCTCGCCGCGCTCCTCGCCGACACATCCAACGCCTGGGAGCTGAAGCCAGACGGGGCCTGGGAACGGATCGCAGACACGGGCACCTCATCGTTTGAGACCTTGCGACAGGTGGCACTCGCCGCATCTCAGGCATAATCTCGCCATGGAGCGCGAGTTGAAATTCCTTCTCGAGCACGCGCACATCCCCGCACTCCCCAGCGACTACCGTTTGGGTGAGCCCGAAGCCACACTCCACCTTCTTGATGAGTACCTTGACTACCGCGGCCAGATTCTCACCGCTGGCTGGCGACTACGACGTCGTCGATCCGATGGCGAAGCGTTGCGCTACACGCTCAAATCCGTGCGAACCGTTGGCACCTCAGGCCCGCTGAGTGAGCGGATAGAGATCGAGCGCACGCCAGAGCAGGGCGAAGAGCTCCCGTCCGAGATTGCGGCGACGCTCGCGGAGGCTGGGGTTGACGTGGCACACGTGCTCGATCGTCTGCAGCCGTATCTCACCCTTCGCCAGGAGCGCCAGCCGGTGGCGCTCTCGAATGGCGACGGGGAGTTCGCGCTGCTCAGCCTGGACGAGGTCCGCGCGGTCGCACCAACACCTGAAGGAGAGCGACGCTGGACTGAACTTGAGATTGAGTTCCTGAATACCGCTACGCCAGAAACTCGCGATCGCGCGACTCGTGAACTCACCGCATGGCTTGCTGTGCAGCCGGGGGTTACGGTCGGTGGTGAATCGAAGGTTGAGCGAGCGGCGCGGCT
>QWRK01000044.1 GCA_003670455.1 Candidatus Aquidulcis sp.
CGCACCTTTCGCGTACAGGTGGCGGTATCGGTACGCGCGGGCCTGGTGAGTCACAGCTTGAAACTGACCGCCGACTGATCCGCGATCGCATCTCGGTCATGAAGGCGCGCGTCGACCAGGTGCGTCGCAGCCGCGAGACGGGCGCAAAGAGCCGCACCACACGCGGTGAGCCAACCGTGGCCATCGTCGGCTACACGAATGCGGGTAAATCGACGCTCCTCAATAGTCTCGTTGGGAGCAGCGTGGTGCTTGCCGAAGATCGCCTCTTTGCAACTCTCGATCCAACGAGCCGAAGGGTCCGTCTCCCCGGTGGTCTACACGCCATCGTCACGGATACCGTGGGGTTTATCCATAAGCTGCCACATCAACTGGTCGACGCATTCCGGGCCACCCTCGAAGAGGTCTCCCGCGCCGACCTTCTCCTTGAGGTTGTCGACGCCTCAGACCATCACGCCCTGGAGCACCGCGCCACGGTGCAGGCCGTTCTCGACGAACTTGGCGCCGCTGAGAAGCCCCGCATCATCGCCGCCAACAAGATCGATGCGGCACAGATGCACCCACGCGAGATTGACGCTTCAGCGCTGGGCGTTTCGGCGGCTACGGGGCTCGGGCTTGGCCCGCTCCGCAGCGCCCTAGAAGAGGCGCTACAGCGCCAAGGAACCCCTGTGGACCTCCGACTCCCATACACGGCAGTGGGGGAGGTTGAGGCGATTCGCGCTAGGGGCGGCATCCAGGTGGCCTACGACGAGGACGCGCTCCATGTCACAGGTTTTGCCACAGCCGAAATGGCCAGTGAACTCAAGCGATTGAAACGCAACTCGACCGCGAAGCTGCTCTAAGCCAAGAGTTCACCCCGGCGCACCTGCCAGAGGGGACAGTTACAGGAGGCGGCTCCGTGCTGCGGCTCTCTCTATATTGGTTCCGATAATGATAGTTATGTGACGAAGCAGGCTGGGCGCTGAGCACAGAACGTCGCTATCCTCCCCCCATGCGGATTGAGTTCATCGCCCAGGCCGGAGTCAAGATCCACACCGCGCACGGCTCAATCTTGTGCGACCCCTGGTTCAACCCTGCGTATTACGCGGGCTGGTTCCCATACCCACGAAACGACAAGCTTGACCATGCCGCCCTGGGTGCCACTGATTACCTGTACATCAGCCACCTGCATCGAGACCACTTCGACCCTGAGTGGCTCAAGGCCTACTGCAACAAGGATGCGGTGGTCATCCTCCCCGCCTACCCGCTTCCGGAGCTCAAAGAGGCCCTCCAGGGGCTCGGATTCCATACGTTTATCGAGACGCAGTCGGGCGTCCCTGTGCGCCACGGTGGCCTCAGCATCGTCGTGGAGGCCCTCACAGCCCCCACAGACGGCCCCATTGGTGATTCCGCACTCCTCATCGACGACGGCGTAGAGCGCCTCCTGAACCTCAATGACAGCCGACCCACGGACCCTGATCGCCTTCTGGTGCAGGGCGCAATCGATATCTGCCTCCTGCAGTTCAGCGGTGCGATCTGGTACCCGATGGTCTATGAGATGCCGGCGAAGGCCGCTGAGGCGCTTGCCAAGAAGAAACGCGCCGCACAGTTCACGCGTGCAGCCCGCTACGTCGAGATCATTTCACCTCGCGTGGTAATCCCCTCTGCGGGACCCCCCTGCTTCCTCGATGACGAGCTCTTCCGCTGGAATGACGTCAACGACGCCGACGATTCGATCTTCCCCGACCAGCGCTTCATGGTTGAGCGCCTGCAGGCTGAGGGTCAGGCGGCCGTTCTGATGCTCCCGGGGAGCGTTGGAGAGTTCAATGCTGACGGAATCTTCAACGTGCAGCATTTACAGGGTGATCTGTCTGTGCAGGATGTCTTTGCGAACAAAGAGGTGTATTTGCGCAGATACGCAGCCGACATGGCTCCTGTCATTGCAGCGGAGAAGGCGTCGTGGGCTGGAGCTCGGAGCAACCTCGTACCAGAGCTGAAGGCCTGGCTCGAGCCACTCATGGCACTCGGCCCACGTGTCTGTGACGGAATCGGCACCGCGATCAAGATTCAGACCGATGACGAGGCAATCATCCTCGACTTCCCGGAGCGTTCCGTCGTTGCCGATGATGGCCGAGAGGTGGACTTCCGGTTCACGATCCCCCGCTACCTCTTGGACCACCTGGTACGCACGCGCACCGATGACTGGGTCAACAGCCTCTTCCTCTCGTTGCGCTTCTCAGCGTGGCGCAAAGGTGCCTATAACGACTACGTCTACACCTGGTTTAAGTGCCTCTCCACGGCACGGATCCAGTACGCCGAAGGCTTCTATGCCGAGAACGGCCCAACGGAGGGGACGTTCGACCTGACCGGCTGGCAGATCCAGCGCCGCTGCCCGCATATGAAGGCCGACCTCACCCGCTTCGGAACCACCGACGGCGAGACGTTGACCTGCAGCATCCATGGGTGGCAGTGGGATCTGGCAACGGGACGCTGCTTAACCTCCGATGGTCATCCCCTCTTTGCGCGTCCCGAGAGCGAGGAGGCGAAAGCACTCGCCGCTACCGCTGCAACGCAGCCGCCGCCAGGCCCTGATGCAGCCGCTGGCTCACCGGAAGGCGCCTAGGCCCCTCCCCTGCCCCGCGGAGCACTCGTTACGACGCGGCCGTGAGTCCTCGGGCCAGCGCCACTGCAAGCTCAGTTGATCGCCCACCGCCCATCACCAGGACCACCGTCCCAGGGGTGATGCTCGGGAGGAGGGCTGCCGCGGTCTCGAGGACGGTTCCTGGCGCGGTGGCGGGTGTGCCCATGGCTGCGATCCGTTCGGCAAGGTCGGCGGCCGAAACGCTCGTGGTGTCGAGGTCGCGCACGGCGAAGATCTCGGCGACCGCAACTCGGTCTGCAGCACTGCACGACTGCGCCAGGCCTTCCAGCAGCGCAGCGGTACGGTGATATGTCAGTGGCTCAATTGCGAGGAGAAGCGTTCGGCCGGGATATCGCTGACGAATCGTCTCCATCGTGGCGTCAATGGCGGTCGGGTGATGGCCGTAGTCATCAAGGACGGTGATGGAGCCGTGGTCGTAGCGCACCTCCATACGCCGACCGACGCCTTTAAAAGTGGCAAGTGATCGCGCAATGCCATCGGCGCTACCGCCAGCACTCGCTGCGAGCGCGGCAACGCCAAGGCCATTCGACGCGTTGTGTGCGCCTAGAAGCCCGATCGGCAGTTCGTGATCGAGGAGAGCGCGAAGCGCCGGTGCCGCAGCTGCAGCGCGATCAGAGAGGTGGCGTACGGTGACTGAGAAGGCTCCCGCCCCACGCGACGTAACGTCAGCGATGAGGTCTGCCCCTTGTGCGCCAGCCAGGGTTGAGGTAGCAAAGGTGTAGACGTTGTGATGCTCGCCTGCAGCGAGCATTGCTGCGAGCTCAGCGCCGCCCTGATCCCCGCTGTTAATGAATATCGCGCCGCTCTTGGCCGGATATGTTGCCCAGCGCGCAAACGTCTCTACAGCAGCCTGGCGGTCGGCAAAGATGTCGGGATGATCCCAATCGACATTGAGAATGAGCGCTCGGTCAGCGTGGTAGGTGTCAAAGTTGCCACCATACTCGTCAGCCTCAACGAGAAAGCCAGGCTCGCCGCTGATGTGCACGGGTGAACCTGCAGGTGTGCCCAGCTCTGCGGCAAGTGGGCCACCCACAAAGGCTGACGGGTTGACGCCAGAACGAACTAGCGCGTCGAGAACCCATCCGGTGGAGGTTGTCTTGCCGTGTGTGCCGCCAACGCCAATGAGGAGTCCGCCACGCGTTGCCGCAGCATCTGCGATCACCTGCTGCACAGAAACCGCGCGAGCACCTGCTCCGCGTGCCAAAAGCACCTCAGGGTGATTCGGCTGGGTGCTGGTAATCGCCTTTGAGATCGCGACTGTGCTCTCGGCGTTGAGCGCCGTACAGCTCTGTAGAACCTCAGGCCTCGCTGCAGAGCCGACTGGAATCCCCGCGTGCGAGAGGATCGCCGCCGACTCCCCCGTCAGAGCCTGGTCGTACCCTGAAACGCTTAGTCCGAGCGCCTTGGCGTGCAGCGCCGCCGCAAGTGCCGCGGTGCCGCCAACTCCAATGATGTGCAGACGCGATCCTGGCAGGAGCGGGCTCCCTGCACGGGAGGGCTCTAATCCAGCAGCGATATCGCTAATTGAGCGGGTCACAGGCTACCGATAGTTCTCAAACTGCAACGGTCGCTCAACATCGAGATCCTTGAGACTCGTCATCACCTCTTGCAGCTCGTCGCGTGACTTGCCGGTTACGCGCACTGCCTCACCTTGGATCTGGGTCTTCACCTTTGGGAAGGTGTCGCGAATGAACTTGGCAATCTTCTTCGCAGCGACATCGTCAAGGCCCTTGCGCAGCTTGACGTGCACGCGAAGGGTATCCCCACCGGCGGCCTCAGCCTTCCCCCAGTCGTAGGTTCGAAGATCAATGCCACGCTTCACCGACTTCGATTCGAGGATGTCACGGAGAGCTTTCAGCCGTAGGTCACCGTCGACACGAATGATCAGTTCACCCTTCTCCTCTTTGATTTCTGCGGTGGCATCGCGAAAGTCGTATCGCGTTGCAATCTCTCGCCGGGTCTGGTCGAGGGCATTCTTGAGCTCTTGCTCGTCATATTCCGATACGACGTCAAACGAGTTATCGGCTGCCATGCGCTACCTCCTTGATGACTTCTGCACCTTCCCCGTGCTGAGGAAGGCGTAGGTTTCGGCTCCTGTGCCGCTCCCAATCTCACTTATGGTACGCCCGTTGAGCGTGAATAGAAGGGCAGAGGGATCGCCGCTCCGGATATCAATGCGCTTTGCCCCTGTAAAGATGAGCCGTGCTCCAGGAGCCATGATTTTCCCGGAAACGCTAATCGTGGGGTCAAGCTGGCCATCTACCCAGACACGAATCCATGTGGAGGATGTGCCGCCGGTGACGCTCACCGTCACCCCGCTGAACGAGACGTCCACCGTGCGCGTGGCCTGTCCGAGCGCGCCGTCGGCTGTGGTGACGCTAAAGCTCAAGGTCCAGCGCCCCGCCGGAAGGGCGATCCCCCCGGTCACGGCCCCAGTTGTGTCGCTCGTGAGTGTGGAGGCGACCAGCCCTCCTGCGGTATCAGTGGCAGTGATCGCAACTTCGGAGTTCGGGGTGGTGACGAGCGAGATCGGCACGTCACCGTCCACGATGGCAAGGTTGGCAGAGGGTTGCGTTACGGTGATTTCGGGGGCCACCTTATCGGGCAGCGCCACCACGAACACACGCTCCGCTGTCGTGCTCGATCCGCCGCCAGTACCAGGCTTCACAGAGTTGGCAACAATCTCCGTGCGCCCAGTGCCGAGAGGGACGATAAGGCTCCAGAGGCCACTCTCATCGGCTTGCGTTGTTAGCTGTGCCCCAGCACTCGTATTGATGACAATGCTGGCGCGGGCGTCAGCCGTTCCCTTGATTTCATACGAGAGCGTCCCTGGCTCCAGGTTGCTGACCGCCTCGATTGGATAGGTGATCGCGATTGAGGGAGGCAGGATGAAGCGCAGCAGCTGGAGCACCATAAACCCGCTGATGGCCAGCACCGCGAGCCCCAGCCCGCCGATCGCCAACAGCCCACGCGTTGAGCGAATGACACTCGGACGCAGAGCGGCAAAGCGTTCGAACGTTGATGTTGCTGACTGCAAAGGGGTGGGAGCGGGTCCTTCGGGCGCTGGTGGACCTTGCCACCCGGCGGCAACAGTGGCCGGGTCGAGCCCTAGGTAGGCGGCGTAGGTCCGGAGTTGCCCGAGTGCGTAGACACGTGGCGGTAGCTGGGCATGGTCCTCGCGTTCAAACGCCTCCAGGATCGGAGCCCGAATCTTGAGCGTGGCAGACGCTTCGGCGATGCTTACACCACGTCGCTCACGAGCTTGGCGAAGTCGATCACCGATGCTCGGGGCCTGTTGTGCAACATCTTCAGATACTCCTGGTTCCTGGGGAGTGAGGGGCAGCTGATCGCTCATGAGTTAAGCGTCCTCCCCTGTCTCCCCCGCTGCACTCGTTCCATCTGTGCTGCCACCATTGGCGCCGGTTGCGTCAGCAGCGATCTTGTCGCGATTCACCACGCGTGCGTTTGATCGATCCGCGGGTCCGACGTAGCCCTTCTCTTCCAGTTCGTCCATGATTCGGGCGGCTCGCGCGTAGCCAACACGGAGACGGCGCTGTAGGAGCGACGACGAGGCGCGATCGTGCTCAGCGATCACCTGCACTGCCTCATTGAAGAGTCGGTCTGCCGGCTCACCATCGCGATCGCGAGCAGTTGAACTCTCCGTAGCCTCTTTGTGCTTAGGCAATTTCCAATCTTTGCGCTCGCTCTTCGGATGCTGTTCCGTCCAATGCTTCACAACCAAGCCAATCTCTTTGTCGGAGACAAAAACCCCCTGCATGCGGATGGGCTTTGGCGCGTCCGACGGCTGGAACAGCATATCTCCGCGACCAATGAGATCCTCTGCGCCAGGAGCATCAAGAACGGTCCGCGAATCAATTTGGCTGGCCATTGAGAAAGCGATCCGGCTTGGAATGTTTGCCTTGATGAGCCCTGTCACGACATTGACCGAAGGACGTTGAGTTGCGAGGATTAGATGGATTCCAGTGGCGCGAGCCTTCTGCGCGATGCGCACGATTGACTCCTCTGTCTCTCGGCCATCTTGCATCATCAGGTCGGCCAGCTCGTCAATAATGATAACAATCGAGTACATCTTCTCTTCTTCTGTACTACGACTTGCATTGTATCCTTCAATATTTCGCGCCCTAGCGGCTGCAAACGTTTGATAGCGTTCTTCCATTTCACCCACTGCCATCTTCAGCATAGCAGCGGCTACATCTGCATCCGTGATCACATCGTGCAGTAAGTGGGGTAGATCGTTGTAGTTTGTTAGCTCTACACGCTTTGGATCAACGAGCAGCATACGGAGTTCAGATGGCGTCCGTGCAAAAAGAAGTGAGGTGATGATTGCGTTGACCATGACACTCTTGCCTGAACCCGTTGCCCCAGCGATTAACAGGTGCGGCATCTTGGCAAGGTCTCGAACTTGCGGAACTCCGACAACATCTTTTCCAAGCGCAAACGGAATAGGTAATTCTGGTTCCCATGCGCCTTCTGACCCTAAGTTCGTTAGCAGTGGTTTCAATCGAATAGGATCTGCCTTTTCATTTGGAATCTCAATACCGACAACCGCCTTGCCAGGGATCGGTGCTTCGATGCGTATTGAACGGGCACTCAGTGCCATTGCGAGGTCATCGCCTAGGCCTTCAATACGGCTGATCCGCACATTTGCCGCAGGTGTCAACTCGTACTGTGTTACGACCGGACCAGGATTGGCTACCACCGAGGTGATCTCAATACCGAGATTACTGAGCTTCTGGATGATGATCGCGATGTTTTCCTGGTGGACGCTGGCGTTCGCGCTTACTGCGTTACCTGGCGCATCAAGAAGCTCGGTGCTAGGGAGCTTCCATAAGCCACCGCCACGGACGCCGCCACCGCCACGGACGCCGCCACCACCGGGACCGCCACCACCGGGACCGCCACCACCGGGACCGCCACCACCGGGACCGCCACCACCGGGACCGCCACCACCGGGACC
>QWRK01000045.1 GCA_003670455.1 Candidatus Aquidulcis sp.
CGTCGCGGGTACGATGCACCCCAGAGCAGGGGTGACCCCATCCCGAGAGAGTGGAGCGCAGAGGAGGCGGCATGGCTCGCGGATCAACGCTCCCGGCTCCACGTCGCGGACTCCGCGGGGCGATCGCCTACCGCGGCGGCGAGGGGATGCTCGCCTGGGCCTTCCACCGCATCTCGGGGATCGCTGTCTCCGTCTTCCTGACCCTTCACGTTGTCAGCATCTTCATGGTTGGGGCGAACCCTGAGTTCTACAATTACATCCACCTCTTCTACGCGAGCGCCCCAGGCAAGGTGGCAGAAGTTCTTCTCGGTGCAGCCCTCCTGTATCACGCGCTCAACGGAACGCGCATCGTGGTGATGGATCTCTGGCCAGCGTTGACGGCGTACCACCGCCTCCTCTGGCGCATCGTGTGGATCACCTTCTTCGCCCTCGGCCTTCCTGGTGCCTACATCATCTTGAGTCGGATCTGGGAGACCGCGAAGTGAGCGGCGTACCGCGCGCACGACAGCCACGTCCGAAGGGGCGGGGGCGTGAGCTCACCTACTGGCTGCTGACCCGCTACACGGCACTGGCGCTCTTTGTACTCGCGCTCGCGCACTATACGGTGACGCACTTTGTCTACGATTCGAGCGAGCAGACGGCAGAGTGGATCAAGCAGGTTCGCTGGAACTCGCTTGCCGTGCGATTCGTCGATTGGTCGATGCTTGTCATCGTGATGCTGCACAGCTCTCTTGGCATGCGCACCGTCATTCAGGACTACTCCAAGGGGCGTCTACAAAGGATTATCCTCGGCCTCCTCTACGTGCTGACCGCCGTGCTGGTCGCTCTTGGCAGCCACGTCATCATCACCTTGCCGCTGAAGTGAGCGCAGGTCTTCGCGCCGACACGACCCACATCGACGTCGACGCTATTGTCGTGGGCGCCGGCGGCGCCGGGCTCTGGGCAGCGCTTGAGCTCGCACGCGAAGGGATCCCCACTGCGGTACTGACCAAGCTCTACCCAACGCGATCGCACACGGGTGCGGCGCAAGGCGGCGTCTGCGCCGCGCTCGGCAACGTAGAAGAAGACCACTGGGAGTGGCACATGTTCGACACCATCAAGGGTGGCGACTATCTCGCCGACCAGGATGCAGCCGAGGTGCTCGCACGCGAGGCGATCCCCGCCGTGATCGAACTGGAGCGCATGGGCCTTCCGTTCAATCGCACCCCCGACGGCAAGATTGATCAGCGTCGCTTCGGTGGACATACGCGCAACTACGGCGAGGGCCCTGTGCGCCGCAGCTGCTACGCCGCAGACCGCACCGGCCACATGATTCTGCAAACGCTCTATCAGCAGTGCATCAAGGCGGGCGTCAAGTTCTATGACGAATATCACGTCGTTGATCTCGTTTTTGAAGGCGGCGAGGCGAACGAGGGTGGCCGCTGCTCTGGCGTCGTTGGCTACAAGATCTCGGACGGCACGATGCATGTGCTGCGCGCAAAGGCGGTCTTGCTCGCCACTGGCGGCTACGGCCGCGCCTGGCGCGTCACGTCGAACGCGCACTCACTCACCGGTGACGGCATGTCGCTTGCCTGGCGCCACGGTGTGCCGCTGCAGGACATGGAGTTCTATCAGTTCCACCCAACCGGCATCGTTGGTATTGGCATTCTGCTGAGCGAGGCGGCGCGCGGTGAGGGTGGCTACCTGCTGAACAACGACGGAAAGCGTTTCATGGAGACGTATGCGCCAAAACTGATGGAGCTGGCACCACGCGACATGATCTCGCGCGCCATCTATCAAGAGGTGCGTGAGGGCCGCGGCATCGGCGGCAAGGACTTCATCCATCTCGACGTGCGTCATCTCGGTCGCAAGGTCATCGAAGAGAAGTTGCCTGACATCACCGACTTCGCGCGCGTCTATCAAGGCGTCGAGCCGATCAGTGAGCCTGTACCTGTGCAGCCAACGGCGCACTACGCCATGGGTGGCGTGCCAACCAACCTTGAGACCGAGGTGCTCGCCGACGCGCGCGGCAACGTCGTGCCAGGGCTCTTTGCGGCGGGCGAGGTTGCCTGCGTTAGCGTGCACGGTGCGAACCGCCTCGGCACCAACTCCCTTGTTGACCTCCTCGTCTTCGGCAAGCGCGCGGGAATTCGCATGGCGCAGATCTGCAAGAGCACCCCGCAGCCAGGCTCCGTGCAGGGCGCCGAGCGCGCAGTGCGTGACGAGCTCCTCGCCCTCAGCACGCGCCCATCTGGGGTGCGCCCAGCGGAGATCCGCCGTGAGCTCGCAGCACTGATGATGGACAACGTCGGCGTCTACCGCGACGAGGCGCTTCTCTCTGCCGCGGTGAAGGGGATCGCCAAGCTGAAGGCGGAGTACGCCAACGTGCGCGTGGAGGACACCGGGAGCGTCTTCAACACCGACCTCCTCGAGGCACGTGAGCTCGGCTACCTCCTCGACACCGCCGAGGCGACCGCCGTCTCCGCCTATGCCCGCAAAGAGTCACGCGGCGCACATAGCCGCGAGGACTTCCCAGAGCGCGACGACGCTAAGTTCTTGGCCCACACGCTGGTCTGGCAGGGGGCTGCAGGAGCCCCCGCGACGAAGCTCGACTACAAGCCGGTCACCATCACCAAGTTTGAGCCGAAGCCGAGGGTCTACTAAATGGCCACTGCATCAACCGTTGAACTGAAGATTCAGCGCTTTGATCCGGAGCGCGATAACGAGCCGCACTGGCAGACGCTCACCGTTCCGGTTGAGCCGATGGACCGCGTCCTCGATGTGCTGACGCGAGCGAAGGAGCTCTTTGACGGCTCGATCACCTTCCGCCGCTCCTGCGCTCACGGTGTCTGCGGTTCCGATGCGCTGTTGATCAATGGTCGCAATCGCCTCGCCTGCAAGCTGCGCGTGGAGCAGCTCGGCAAGACGATCACGGTCGCTCCGCTCCCTGGCCTGCCGATTGTCAAGGACCTTGTTGTCGACATGGATGGCTTCTTCGAGAAGTACCGCTCGGTACAGCCGTATCTTGTCGCCTCGCCAGTTGAGGGGAGTGGGGAGCGCATCCAGAGCGAAGAGCAGCGCGATCGCTTCGACGACACCACCAAGTGCATCCTCTGCGCCGCCTGCACCACCTCATGCCCAAGCTTCTGGGCTGAGCCTGAATACGTTGGCCCAGCGGCAATTGTGAACGCCCATCGCTTCATCTTTGATTCGCGTGATGAGAATGCTGAGGCACGGCTCGACATCCTTTCAGATGAAGATGGCGTCTGGCGCTGCCGCACCACCTTCAACTGCGTCGAGGCATGCCCGCGCGGGATCAACATCACTAAGGCGATCCTCGAGGTCTCCTCCGCAATTAGCACGCGGGAGTAGCCTTGCCGCCTCGCGCGTACATCATTCGCACCGACGGAGCGTGTCGGGGGAACCCTGGCCCAGCATCAATCGGCGTTGCACTGTACGACGCCTCTACGCCCGGATCTGATGATCCCGATGCCACGCCCATTGCCTCAATCTCCGCAGCGATCGGCACCACCACGAATAACGTTGCAGAGTGGCGCGCTGTGGTGGCGGCGATTGACTTCGCTGCGGAACTCGGCGCGCGCGAGATTGACCTGCTCCTGGATAGCAAGCTTGTTGTTGAGCAACTGCAGGGCCGTTGGCGTGTGCGCGACGCCAAACTTGCTCCACTCTGCGATGAGGCACTGAAAGGCCTGACACGCTTCGCGCATTGGAGCGCACGCCATGTGCCGCGTGAGCAGAATGGTCGTGCCGATGCGCTTGCCAATGAGGCACTCGATCGCGCGCTGCGCGGGGGACCCGCCTGGGTTGCACGCCGCCCGCAAGATACAGTCGCCCCTGCGGTCACGGCCTCCGTTGGTTCGGAGTCATCAGCAACCGCTGCTTCACGCATCACCGTGCTGGGTTCTGGGGCGAGCCGCGGTGTGCCGCGTGTCGGTTGCCGTTGCGGTGTTTGTCTTTCGCGCGATCAGCGCAATCGTCGTCTCCGCAGCTCGGTACTTGTCGAGTGGTTTGATGGCGTCATTGATCGCGGCGTCATCATTGATCCAGGCATGGACCTCCGTGAGCAGGCGCTCCGTCACAACGTGACGCGACTCGACGGTGCGCTGGTCACCCACATCCATGTGGATCACACGGGCGGCATCGATGAGTTGCGCGCCTATACCGACGCGCAAGATGTCGTCTTGCCCATCGGTGCAGGAGAGGCGACAGCGGATGAGCTGCGGAAGCGCTGGGAGTACGCGGTTGATGGACGAACGGCACCTGGCGCTGGGATCCCAGCGCTGCAACTCGTTGCGTCGGATCGCGAAGTGACGATCGCCGGCCGCTCATTCCAGGCCATCCCCATTGTTCATGGCAAGCGCCCAGCTCACGGCTGGCGAAGTGGGGGATTCGCCTATCTGACCGACGTCAGTTCGGTTCCGGCGGCATCACGCGATCTGCTCGGTGACCTTGATCTGCTGATCGTCTCGGCGCTGCGCGACCTGCCGCACCCAACGCACCAGACCGTGGACGAGGCGTTGGAGTTGATTCGGGCCGTTGCGCCGCGTCGGGCGCTCCTGACCCACCTGGATCACGACCTCGACTTCGAGGATCTTGCCGCGCGCCTCCCTGCTGGGGTGGCCCCCGCCTTTGACGGGCTCGTCGTAGAGGTGCCGGCGCGCTAGACTGCCGATCCGGCGAGATGGCCGGACGGTCGCGTCGCCCCTTCGGGGGCGTCGAGGAAAGTCCGGGCTCCGAGGTGCAAGGCAGCGGGTAACGCCCGTCCGCCGTAAGGCGCGGACTAGTGCCACAGAGACGAGTCCGCCGCAGAGCTTCGGCTCAGCGGTGGGGTGAAACGCGGCAAACTCTGCCTGGAGCAAGGTCGAATAGGGAGGCATTCCAGTCGCTTGCGACTGGACCGGCGCACCGCCGGGACCTCCGGGTTGACCGCTAGAGCCCCCGAGCAATCGGGGGTCGAGATGGATGGCCGTCCCCCCGCAAGGGGGACAGAACCCGGCTTACAGGCCATCTCGCCGGACTCCTGCCCGAGCTCGATTCGTGCTCGGCCGCCCCCCAAAAACACCCCTCCACAGCCCTGCCCAGGCACCCCCTTGACAGGGGCGCCAGGTGGGGGCAAGATGCACCTAAGTGGTTCCAAGTGGGGGAAGGTGGGGTAACACCTCCCAGTGGGCCACGGCGGAGGTGTACTGGTGTTTACCGGCGAATATCGTCATGCCATCGATGGAAAGGGACGCGTTGCCGTCCCTGCGCGCTTCCGAGCGCAGCTCGATGAGGGTGCCTTCGTCTCCCGCTGGCTCGACAACTGCCTCGCGATCTTTCCCCGCGCCGCGTGGGATGACCTCGCCGCTCGCGTCGCCGCCCTGCCTACCGGCAACGCCACCGCCCGCGAATTCGCCCGCTTCCTCTTCGGCAGCGCCTTTGAGGTAGAACTCGACGCGCAGGGCCGCCTCCTCCTTCCTGCAACGCTGCGAACCTGGGGCCAGCTCGACGCCGAAGCAATGGTCGTTGGCGCGCGCGATCACGCTGAGATCTGGACGCCGAAGCGCTGGGATACGTATCGCGGCGGCATGGAATCTTCTGACGCACTCGCCGCACAGCTCGAGGAGCTCGGCTTCTAATGGCGACGGGTGCGACCCTCCATCGCCCCGTCTTACTGACAGAACTGCTCGGCGCCCTAGCGGTGCGACCCAACGGCACCTACGTCGACGCCAACCTCGGTGGTGGCGGGCATGCCGAAGCGGTGCTTGAGGGCGCGGGGCCTGGCGGACTCCTTCTAGGTATTGATGCAGATGGTGGTGCGATCGAGATGAGCCGCGTGCGACTTGCTCGCTTCGGCGAACGCCTCTCCACATTCCACGGAAGCAGTGCACATCTTGCGCGCGCCATCACCGACGCTGGGTTCAGCGACGTTGATGGTGTCTACTTCGACCTCGGTCTCTCCTCTGACCAGCTCGTTGACCGTGAGCGCGGATTCGGGATTCGCGCGGGTGGCCTTCTTGATCTCCGTTTTGACACACGCTCCGGTGAATCTGCGGCTGAGCTAATTGCGCAGGCGAGCGCTGCGGAGCTTGAGCAGATCTTCCGCGACTATGGCGAAGAGCCCCACGCGGCGAAGATCGCACGAGCAATTGTTGCAACACGCGTGAGTGCGCCAATCACGACAGCAGAAGAGCTTGCCGCACTTGTTGAGCAGAGCGTGCCGAAGCGCTACGGACCACCGTCACGAATTCATCCAGCAACGCGCATCTTTCAGGCGCTGCGTATTGCCGTCAACGACGAACTCACTGCCTTGAGGACCGCTCTGGCCGCAGCCATTGCCGCACTGCGCGTCGGCGGACGCGTTGTCGTTCTTACGTATCACTCGCTTGAAGACCGCATCGTGAAGCAGGCGTTTGCCGCTGCCGCGCGGGATTGCATCTGCCCACCACGTGTTCCTGTCTGCACCTGCACGAATCAGGCAACGCTGCGACTCATCAACAAGCACCCGATCACCGCAAGCGACGAAGAGATTGCGGCAAACCCACGTAGCCGCAGCGCGAAGCTCCGCGCCGCAGAGCGACTGGAGCGCGCAGCATGACAACGATCGGTCGACCGCTGCGCGGCGCACAGTTGGTGACTCCGCCGTATCAGCCACGAATCTCGGACAGTCGAGCTGCAGCTGCAGCGCGACAGCGCACAGCCATTCGCAACGCCTTCACCCCATCAAGCACCGCCGTGGGGAGTGGCTCAATTCGAGTTGGCACGCGACCCGCACCTGGCAGCCCGGTTCCACGTACCGCAGTCATCCCTGGGGCGGCTCCTCGTGGGCGCATCGGCGTCAACTCGTGGAACGCCGTTGAACGCCACGGGGGCCTCAGCGCCAAGCTCGGCTCGTGGCTCATGCCGACCGCCGCCATTTTTGGCGCATTCTTCATTCTGACCATCCTCTCGATCGAGATCGCAACGTCAACGGCGAAGGTCACTGCGCTCGTCGATGAGCAGACCCGCCTCATGGAAGAGATTCGTGTTGGCGAGACAGACATGAGCCGACTCGGTCGGGAGCCGGCGGTACGACGTCGCGTGACTGGCCTCGGCGTTGTGCAGCTTGTGGACCCACTTATCGTGGAGGTTCGCTAGATGGCGCCAGACCCACGCACCGTACGCACTGACTCGCGCGGACGTGCAAGCTTCCTCACCTTTGTCCTGATCCTCATTGCCGGAGTGTGCGTCGCGCGCCTCGGCTACTGGCAGGTTGTTGCTCGCGATCAGCTGCTTGAGGCGGCCGCCGCCCAGCTGCGCACCACCGTCACGAACGAGCCCATTCGAGGAACCATTACCGACCGAACGGGTGCCGTCGTGCTTGCGACAACGGTGTTGCGCCATCGCCTCCTCTCGCAGGGATCGGTCGTCTCGGCGGCGGACCGGGCCGCC
>QWRK01000046.1 GCA_003670455.1 Candidatus Aquidulcis sp.
GGGCGCCGTCGGCGACGATGTAACCGAAGCCCGTCTCTGGTCGTGTCGGTACGACGCCGAGCGTGTAGAGGGCGTTGGCCTCGTGTCTGGCGTGATCGGCTGCGGCGGCGAGGGCGGTGCGCCAGGCCTCGGCATCACGCACCGCATGGTCTGCAGGGATCACCAGCATGACCGCGTCGTCGGGTCGATCGATGGTTGCTACCGCGAGGGCGACCGCCGCCCCCGTGTTGCGGCTGACCGGTTCAGCAAGGATGTGATCGGCTGCGATCTGCGGCGCGCACTCGCGCACGAGCTGCACCTGGCTTGCCGCGACCACAATGTAGGTGTCGTCGATGGGAACGAGTGGCGCGAGTCGCTCCAACGTGACCGCAAGTGGGCTGCGCCCATGCAAGAGCGGTAGGAACGGCTTCGGCCGGTTGGGGCTACTTAGGGGCCAGAGGCGCGTTCCGCCGCCACCGGCGAGAACGACCGCGTAGGGTCGACTACTCATCTGCGGCATCGTAGCGTGCGGGCTCGCGGGCGGACGAGGCTGGGCGTGATTCGTGCTCAGCGCCCGAAGAGGCGCCGGAGGATGCGCGGCACCGAGATGCCACTGCGGCGGATCACCAGCCGCTCCTCGAATTCGGCCTTCACGCTGTAGCCGAGCGATGTATAGACCGCGATCGCGGTGGCGTTGTCGCGCCGCACATTCAGCACCACCTCATCACAGAATCCAAGCAGCGCATCGGTCACCGCCGAGGTGTTGGCATGGGCGTAGCCGTTGCCGCGCGCGCTACTCGCCGTCAGCACGTTGCCAACGACCGCGATGCGCTCACGCCGACCAACCACATGGGTGCCCGCCGCGGCGACCAACTTGCCATTGCGATGAATGCCGCGATAGACCCCCTCGGCGACGGCGAGTGGTGGGAGCCACGCCGCGAATCCCAACTGGTAGAGGTGATTCAGCGCTTGCGCATCGGAGGGGATGAGGGGAACGACGAGCGCCGCAGCGGGTCCGGTGTACGGCACGAATTCGGCGCGCGTCAGACCCATGCGCAACATCGGGTTGATCTTCTCGGTCTCGTAGGTGAGATCGAGGACGGGATTCCCGCCGATCGGCGTTGGGACCCAGGCGGCGCGCGGGCGAATCCCGTGCTGCAAGATCGTGGCGATCCCCTCTGGATCGCCGTACAGGTGAAGCGGCTGCGGCGCCCACCCCGAGTACTCCATGCCGAGCGCGATCGGCGTTGCACCACGTCGCGCTACGAAACAGCGCGTGCGCGGAAACTCACCATCGTCAAGGTCGGCCAGCGCGTGTGCGGTGATCCAGCGGTCGCCAGTGATCAGTGATCGCACCAGCTCGCGATCGCGCGTCGCCGAAACCTCAATCGGCGTGGTGGTCATCAGTCGATCAGCGTGATGCCGTCAAGTGCCAGGAGTTCAACGCGTGGGGTCGCAACCTGCACGCCACTCGTGACGCCGCGCGCCGCGAATGGTGCACCGCGTTGCGCCGCCGTGTTGTTTACGGCCTCAACGCGCTTGGTCAGCTCAGCGCCGGTGACATCGGTCGCCACCGATCCGGCAACGAGATAGACGGGCACACCAGAGAAGAGCGCGGCGGCGGCGAGGCCGACGCCACCCGCGGGGACTACGGCGTAGCCGGTACGGCTCACCGCATCACTGCCCAGAATGAGCGCGCCAATCGGGCCATCCGCGTTTGCGATCTCACTTGCGAGTTGGCCATCTTCGAGGAGTCGTGGAGTGAGGCCGGCACGCACCGCGTCGGCGGCATCAATGGCGCCGAGTCGTGCTGCGCCGAGCACATCAACCGTTGGGCCAGCGCCGATCGTGAACGTGCGCACGCCGAGGTGGCGCAGCGCCTCATGCAGCGGCGCGAGATCACCCCACGCCGTAGCGCCGAGGGCGGGTCCGCTGGCGATAGTGGCGCCACGAGCGAGCCCCGCGCTCTTCAGTGTTGCGGCGATGCGCTTGCCGTATGCGGCGCGCTGACCCAACTGTGTGGCAGCGCGTGCGGCGATTGCGGCATCGAGGCTCTCGCCGCCCACGGCAACCGGAAGAAGTGCATCGAGTTCGGCGTGGAGTGATCCTGCCAGTGGTGCGGCATTGCGCAACGCGGCGGCGGCGGCATGAATGCGCGCGACACGACCGCCGGCCGAGCCGACGCTGGCGAGGGCGAGCGCGAAGGCGGCGGCGAGGCCGCGGATCGGACCGGGGGCAATGGCGTCAACGGTCAGGAGTGCGGCGATGCTGCTCGCGCTCGTCGCGCGACGTTCAGCGATGACCGCTGGAAGGGCACGAACATCGAGCACGATCACCGCGCCCTCTTCGTCGCGAATCGGCGAGGCGAAGGCTGGCTCTGGGGCGGCGGCACCCGCCTTGATCAAACCTGCGTCGCCCGGCATGTCGAGGTGCGTCTCTGCGGCGCGTCGACGTGTTGGCTCAGCGCCAGCCTCACGCGCTGGTGTTTGCAGCTCGGCGCCGATGGACTGGGCCTGACCGCGCAGGGCGCCAAGCGCGCCGAAGAGCGAGCCGGCGGTGGCGGCGCCATCGTTGGCGATGCTGCGAAGGAAGGATCTGCGATCGCTTGCGGGGCGCTTCGCCATAGCGGCGACTAGAAGGCGATGATCGCCGAGACGATGCCGTCTGGGAGTCGCTTGCGACCACCAAGGACGGGGAGCTCTGCCAAGAAGCTGATGCCGACGACCGTTGCGCCGAGCTGCTCGACGAGTTTCACGGTGCCGGCGACGGTGCCGCCCGTGGCGAGGACATCGTCAACGATCACGACGCGCGCACCCTTCTGCAGTGCATCGCGATGGATCTCAAGAACGTTCTTGCCATACTCAAGGTCGTACTCCACCGAGATCGTTTCGGCGGGGAGCTTGCCGAGCTTGCGCACTGGCACGAAGCCAACACCAAGGGTCGCGGCGATCGGTGCACCAAAGATGAAGCCGCGCGATTCGATGCCGATGATCACGTCGGGCTTCAGCCCACGGATCGGTGCCGTCATCGCCTCAAGGGCGGCGGCGAAGGCCTCACCATCCTGCAGGAGGGTGGTGATATCGCGAAAGACGATCCCCTTCTTCGGAAAGTCGGGGATCGTTCGAATCTTCGAGGAGAGCTGTTCAGGAGTCACCGCGGAAGTTTACGCGAGCGGCGCGCCCGCCGCGTTCGTCGCCTCCCAGCGGCGCACCTCCGCCACGATCCCCTGCACGAGCCGTGCGGCGAGGCGCCACGCCTCAGCGCCCGAGACCCGCTCCCGGCTGCGGATCTGACTGCCGCTCATGCTCAGCTCTCGAATGGGGTTCGCCACCAGTGCCCGAGCGGCCAGGCCAGGCTGCAGCTCGCCGAGGCGCACGATCAGGCGACCCTCCTCAATAAGGAGTGAGGCGAGCCCCGCCTCGCTCGCACCGGCCCGGAGTCGTGCCACTTCCAGGAGTCGCTCCGCCTCTGCGGGCGGCGCACCGAAGCGGTCGCGCAGCTCTTCGGCGATCGCGTTGATCGTGGTGTCGGATTCGGCGATGCCGAGGCGACGATAAATGTCGAGCCGCTGACCCTCGTCGGCCACATAGCTCTCTGCAAGGTGCGCCGAGACTGGTAGATCGATAAGCGCCGCCGTGCGACGACGCGCCGGCTCGCGACCCTCGCGGCTGGCGCGACGAATCTCTACCGCATCGGCGAGGAGCTGCGAGTAGAGATCAAAGCCAACCGCCGCAATGTGCCCCGACTGTTCACCGCCGAGCAGGTCGCCCGCTCCACGAATCTCAAGATCCGCGAGCGCCAACTGGAATCCGGCGCCGAGGTGCGACGCATCGAAGATCGCCTTGAGGCGCTTGCGCGCATCATCGGTGAGCGCCTCTTCTCGTCGATAGAGCAGGTAGCACCAGGCGCGGCGACTGCTTCGCCCAACGCGACCGCGCAGCTGATAGAGCTGCGCGAGGCCAAGGCGATCAGCGCGATCGATGATGATCGTGTTGGCGTTCGGAATATCAAGACCCGATTCAATGATGGTGGTGCAGACCAAGATCTGCGCCTCACCACGAACGAACTCGCCCATCACGCGCTCAAGGGCTCGCTCCTCCATCTGTCCATGCCCAACCACCACGCGCGCATCGGGAACGAGTCGGCGAATCTGCTCCGCTGCAGCCTCAATTGACTCAACGCGGTTATGTACGTAGTACGACTGGCCGCCGCGCTCCAGTTCGCGCAGCAGCGCATCGCGTACCAGTTCAAGGCTCGCCTCAGTGACGCGCGTGGCCACTGGGTGTCGATCCTCGGGTGCGGTCTCAATAGTGGAGAGGTCGCGAATCCCCGAGAGGGCAAGGTTCAGCGTGCGCGGAATTGGCGTGGCGGTGAGGGTCATGACATCGAGTTCGGCGCGGAGCGACTTCATGCGCTCCTTGGCGGCGACGCCAAAGCGGTGCTCCTCGTCGACGACGAGTAAGCCGAGATGCTTGAAGGCCACATCCTTTGAGAGAAGCCGATGAGTGGCAACGACCAGGTCGACCTCGCCGGTGGCGAGCTTGGCGACGATCTCAGCCTGCCGCGCCGCGGAGACACTGCGCGAGAGGAGTTCGAGCTTGAACGGGTAGGCCGCGAGGCGGCGGCGGAACGTTTCGATGTGCTGCAGGGCGAGCACGGTGGTTGGCACCAACACGGCGACCTGTCGCCCCGCCTCGAGCACGGCGAAGGCGGCGCGCAGCGCCACCTCGGTCTTGCCGTAGCCAACATCGCCCACGATCACGCGGTCCATCGGGCGCGGTCGACTCAGGTCACCCTTCGTTGCCTCGATGGCGGTGAGCTGATCGGGCGTTTCGCGATACGGGAAGGCCGCCTCAAACTCGGCAAGCCATGGGCTCCCTGGCGTAATCGCTGGGCGATGCGCCAACTCGCGGGCGGCGTAGATGCGCAGCAGCTCATCGGCGAGATCGTCGGCCGCCTTCTTGGCGCGCTCCTTGGCGCGGCGCCACTCGCCACCACCGAGTCGACTGAGTTGCGGATGCTCCGAGCCGGTGTAGCGCGCGATGCGTGCCAACTGCTCCACTGGCGTGAAGACGGTGTCGGTGCCGCCATAGGCAATCTCCAGGTAGTCGCGCTGATCGCCGTCACCACCGCGGCGCAGCATGCCCACGAAACGGCCAACGCCGTGATCCACATGCACCAGGTAGTCGCCAGGCGTGAGTCGCTCCGCCGCCTCGCGGGTGATACCACGACGGTGCACCGCCGGTCGACGAACACGTGTCGCGCCGAAGAGCTCGCGATCGGTGATCACCGTCAGCCCATCAACACCGCCCTGGAATCCGCCGTCGAGGCCGCCGGTCAAAATCGTGAGCGAGCCAGGCTTCGGGTTGCTGAGCATTCCTTCGCTCACCACCGCGCGCTCGCCACCCTCGGTGATCAGCTCAGCGATGCGCGCCGCCTGCTCCGAAACGATCAGGACCCGCGCCTTATCGCGTCGCCAGGTTTCGAGCCCCTCGGTGAGTGCGCGTGATCGCCCGCTCGGCACCACCGGGTCGTGCCAGCCGAATGAGTCGTCACCCTCGGCGCGAATCAGCGTCGTTGCATCAGAGCTCCAGGTCAGCGCTAGCCGCTGACGACCCGCGGTGGTCAGTGCCGCAATGAGTGCAGCACCCTCTGGGATCGGTGACGGCCAACTTGCGGGCAGCAGGCGTGTGGTGCGCAGCACATCGGCGCGCTCCTCGGTCTGACGCGAAAGTGCATCCGCGGCCTGGCGCAGTTCGCCTGGCTCATCGAGCACCACCAGCGCATCGCCGACCTGGTCGTAGGCGCGCTCCGCACTCAGCAAGACCGACCAGAGTTCCAAGCCGTCACCGCGCTCCGCCTGGTTGCGCACGGCAATCCCCGCCTCCCAGCGCGCAAGGTCCTCTTCGAGTCGCGGCGGTAGTTCGGTTTCACCCCCGCCGCGCACGATCCCTTGGGCGGTTGCTCGGGCAGCCGCCACGCGCGCCGCATCAAGGGGGAACTCGCTCGCTGGCAGCAGCTGCACCAGCGGCACCGCCTCACGACTGCGCTGGTCGGCTGGGTCGATGCGGCGAATACTCTCGATCTCATCGCCGAACCACTCGATGCGGAGGGGTGAGGTCTCGCCTGCGGGGAAGAGGTCGACGATGCCGCCGCGTCGGGCGATCTCACCGCGGCCACCAACGAGCGAGACGGCCTCGTACCCGAGGGCGATGGCACGCGACGTGACCGCGTCGAGGGTGATGCGGTCCCCTGCACGCAAGAGGAGTGTCTCGGCGCGCAGGTCCGTTAACGAGATCGTTGGCTGCGCCACCGCGAGCAGCGAGGTCACCAGGATGCGCGGGCTCCCCTCATGCCATGCGGCGAGCGTTGCGACGCGACCGGCCGACTCATCAATAACCAGTTCGCCGCGCTCATACGGGAGCGCGCTGCGCGGCTCGAGTAGTACGACGGCGGTTGGATCGTGGAACCAGGAGCGCAGCGCATCGGCAACACGCTCGGCGACCTCGGGGTCGCGCGCCACCCAGACGATGCGCCGATCAGCGGCGAGTGCGGCACCGAGCTGCGCCTTTGCCGCATGGGGAACATGAATGAGCGATGCGTCGCTCTTCGTTAGTTGCTTGGTGAGTGCGGTGAATGGTGCTGCGGCGCGCAGCGTGTCGAGGAGTGGTGCGAGTGACGGCGTGTGGCGATTCACCCTTCGCGATCGGCCTTGTCACGACCGAGCAACTTCCGCCAGCCGTGCGCCGTCTTGCGAATGCCGTCGGCGCCGGCTGGGCCGTCGATCTCACCCGGCTTTGGCAGGTTCGCCGGATCAGCGGCGCTGCCAGCCTCGGGCTCAGGGAGCGCCCACCCGTTGAATGCGGTTGCCGCCTTGTTCAGCCCGCTGCGCGCCCACATCTCGATCGCCTCACCTGTCGCGACCTCAACCTCAGGGAGGCGCAGTCGCTCCGCGGCGGTGAACTCACCGAGCACATGCTGGTGCGCCGTTCCTGATTCGCGCGGGTCGCCAATACCAACGCGCAAGCGTGGGTACTTGTCGGTGCCGAGTTCGTCGGTAATCGAGGTGAGGCCGTTGTGCCCTCCGGCGCTCCCCCCCTCGCGGAATCGGAGCGTGCCGAACGGCAAGCTGAAGTCATCGACAACGACGAGGAGTGCGGTGAGAGGCACGCGCTCGGCGGCGAGCAGCTTGCGCACCGCAATGCCCGATTCATTCATGAAGGTATCGGGCTTCGCCATCACCAGGTCGAGGCCGAGGACGCGTCCGGCATGCACCATCGCCGCGTCACGGCGCTTCCCACCACCACGCCAGTTGACGCGATCGGCGAAGGCACC
>QWRK01000047.1 GCA_003670455.1 Candidatus Aquidulcis sp.
GAAGTGCGGCGGTGAGGTTCAGCGTGTCCCCGACGTTGGGAATCCGTGGCTCGACGCGGGCATCGTCTCGCTCTCTACGATGCGCTATCGCAGCGATCCCGAGTACTGGAAGCGCTGGTTCCCCGCAGACCTGATTACCGAGAGCTTCCCAGGGCAGTTCCGTAACTGGTTCTACTCGTTGCTCGCCATGTCGACGGTGATGGTCGGGAGCGAGCCAACAAAGACTGTGTTCGGCTACGGACTCGTCTTTGCCGAAGATGGCCGCCAGATGCACAAGAGCTGGGGCAACTCCATTGAGTTCGATGAGGCTGCCGATCGGATGGGCGCTGACGTGATGCGCTGGCTCTTCGCCGGCTCGCGCCCTGAAGAGAACGTGCACTTCGGCTGGAACGGCGCGGATGAGGCGCGCCGCAAGCTGCTCGTGCTCTGGAACGTCTACGCCTTCCATATTGGCTACGCGAACAGCGCTGGCTGGCGCCCTCGTGCCGCAGCGAGCCCGGTGGCCGAACGGGGCGCCATGGACCGCTGGATCCTGAGCCGCACCGCCGATCTCGTCTCGACTGTGGAGGGGGCACTCCGGGGCTACGACGCCCAATCAGCTGTCGCACGACTCGAAGAGGGGATTGATGAGCTCTCCACCTGGTACCTCCGCCGTTCACGCGATCGCTTCGATCTCTCCGCGAGCGAGGCGGATCGCAGCGATGCGTTCGCGACCCTTCACGAGGCGCTACTGACGCTCCTGCAAGTCGCCGCGCCGATCGCCCCGATGCTCACCGATGCCATGTACACCAACCTTGTCGCCGACGGTGCAACGGGGAGCATCCACTTGCAGCCATGGCCGAACGCACGGGTGCAGGGCTGGCGCGACCAAGCCCTCGAGGATGCGATGAGCCGGGTGATTCGCGCCGCTGAACTCGGTCGCTCGGTGCGTAGCGCCGCCGCCATGCGCACACGGCAGCCACTCGCACTGGCGCGCGTCGTCTTCGGTGGCGACACGCCACACGCGGAGCTACTCGAGATCCTTGCCGACGAGCTGAACGTCAAGCGAGTTGAGTCGGTTACCGATGCGTCTGGTCTCTTTGAGCGCAAGGTCAAGGTGCTGCTGCCGAAGGTAGGCAAGCGACTTGGTGACAAGTTGCAGGCAGTGCTCGCCGCAGCCCGCTCTGGTGATGTTGAGTTTCTCCCCGGTGGCGCCGTACGCATTGAGGGGCTTGACTTCGCCCCTGACGAAATTGAACTTCAGGCGATCCCACGAGAGGGTGGCTTCGTGGCCGAAGCGGACGGCCTTGTTGTCGAGCTTGAGACCGCTCTGACGCCAGAACTCATCGCAGAGGGTGATGTCCGCGAACTCTCTCGCGCCGTTCAGGATCTGCGCAAGCGCACGGGCCTCCGAATTGGTGATCCGATCAGCCTCTATCTCCCTGAATCAGCGAAGTCGCTCGCCCCATACACAGAGCAGCTCACGCAGAGTGTCGGTGCGCGCTCGATTGAGTTTGGCGCGACGGCGGGTGACGTGGCCGATCAGATTGAGCTCTCCTTTGGCGTCACCGCCTTCTCGCTCCGCCGGTCAGCCGGATGAGGCGGGCCACCCTTGGGTTGATTGCTCTGGGAGTCATCGCTGTTGATCGCGGTTCAAAGATGCTGGTTGATGGCATGGATCTAGCGCTCCCGCATCAGCTGATCGGTTCGTTCCTACAGATCATCCGAGGTGAGAATCGTGGTGGGCTCTTCGGCCTTCTGCAGGGAAGCGCTCCGCTCCTCGCTCTCCTCAGCATTGGGGTCATTCTTGCGCTACTGATCTACCACGAGCGCGAACAACTCCCTCAGGTGACGCCTCTCACGGTCGGCGTTGGGCTTCTCGCTGGTGGCGCAATCGGCAACCTCATTGACCGGTTGGCATTCGGGTACGTGCTGGATTTCATCGATATCGGAGTGGGGAGCCTGCGCTTTTGGACGTTCAACATCGCCGACGCAGGGATCAGCCTCGGCATCGTGATCTTGCTCGTGGATACCTTGTGGCGTTCCCGTAGTACGGTGCGCACATGAGTGAGGCACGTGAGCTAGATCTGCCGATTCCGCCAGAGGCGGCGCGGCAGCGTGCTGACCGGTTTGTCGCAGATAGGAGCGGGCTCTCTCGCTCGTTTGTGCAGAGACTCATCTCCGAAGGCCATCTCACAATGGGTGGTCTCATCGTGCGTGCCAGCTCCACGCTCGTTGCGGGGCAGACACTACACCTTGTGATTCCACCGGTGAGCGAAACGACGGTGCTCGCCGAAGATATTCCGCTCACTGTGGTGTACGAAGACGAGGACATCGTGGTGGTGAATAAGCCTGCAGGCCTCGTGGTGCATCCCGCACCGGGGCATGCAACGGGAACGCTCGTGAATGCGCTGCTGCACCATGTTGAAGATTTGCCTGGGATCGCCGGCGTGGCGCGCCCTGGACTTGTGCATCGACTCGACAAAGACACCAGCGGGCTGCTGATCGTCGCGAAGGGCGACGTAGCGCAGCTGAGCCTGATGGCGCAGTTGAAGGCACGGCGCATCAAGAAGACCTACCTCGCCTTGGTGCAAGGTTCGGTCGCCGCCGAACTGGGGCGTATTGAGGCACCGATCGGTCGTGATCCGAATGAGCGGAAGCGCATGGCGGTAGTGGCCGGGGGCCGTGAGGCAACGACGGGGTACCGAGTTCGTGAGCGATTCCCAGGGTGGACACTGCTCGAGGTTGACCTCATCACCGGTCGCACCCATCAGATTCGCGTGCACCTGACAGAGATCGGGCACCCGATCGCCGGAGACCCAACCTACGGGAACGGCACCAGCCGACGTGGTCCCGATGCAACCACGCGCCTCTTCCTCCACGCCTGGAAGATCGTCTTTGCTCACCCGCGGGATGGCCGTCTGATGCGCCTAGAAGCCGAGCTCCCCGCCGACCTGCAGGCGCCCCTTGATGCGCTACGGTTGCACTCCAGCAGAGGGGAGTAGTGATGGAGCCACAACGACGAGCCGGTGAGCCAGGAGCTCAGGTGATCGTGATCTCCGGGCCGAGCGGCGTGGGCAAAGACACCATCATCAACGAGCTGCGCCGACGTCCAGTAGGTCAAACCTTCCACTACGTCGTTACCTGCACGACCCGACCACCACGTTCTGGCGAGATGGACGGCGTGCACTATCACTTCCAGAGTCGCGAATCGTTTGATGCCCTCAATGCCGCAGGTGAACTCCTTGAAGCGGCCACCGTGCACGATCGCTCCTACGGCACCCCGCGCGATGAGGTGCGTGGCGCCCTGGCTCGTGGGCAAGATGCACTCTGCAAGATTGATGTCCAGGGTGCGCGAAGCCTGCGCAAGGTGATCCCCGAGGCGATCCTGATCTTTGTGGCGCCCCCATCTCCTGAAGCACTCGCCGAGCGCCTCGCCGGTCGCGGCACCGAGACCGCGGATGAGCTTGTGACGCGCGCACGCAATGCGATTACCGAAATGGAACGTGCGCAGGAGTATGACTACCTGGTGTTGAACGAGACTGGCTATCCCGAGGAGGCTGCGGCTCAGGTCGAGAAGATTGTCCTCGCCGAGCGTGCGAAGCACCCGGAGCGCCGGATTTCGGTGTGACGGGGGGCGCTGAGCCTCACGCGCTGACGTCGACTACGGTCTTGCGCGTCGCGGTCGATGTGCCAGGTGCGCCTGGCGAGCGGCTCTACGACTATCTCGCCCTCGACGGAACCCACGCTGCGGTCGGTGATGGCGTAATCGTTCCATTCGGGGGTCGCCGCGCGATCGGCATTGTCGTCGCACTCAATCCGAAAGATCTCCCTCCCGCAGGAATCAAACTCAAGCCTATTGAGGGTCGGCTCGGCGCTGAGCCACTTGTCACCCCGCTCCTCATGGCGTTGGCGGAGACCGCTGCTGCACGCTGGGCCGCGCCGATCGCAACGACGGTTCGATCGCTCCTGCCTGCGGGAATGCTCGACGCCGTTGTTCTCGAGACTCGCAGAACGGCAGAGGTGAGTGAAGCCTCTGCCCGCATCGGACTCGGCGAAGAGTGGGTTGCTGTAGAGCGCCTCACAGGTGCGCGCGGCAAGACGCGCGCGGCAACACTCAAGAGCCTGCGACAACTAGAGCAGGCCGGAGAGGCGGAGCGACGCTGGTCACTGGTGCGTCGCGGTGCGCAGAGCCTTGACACGACCTTCGCCTCGTTGATCACCGATGCTGCTCCTTCAATTTTGGGGGCGATGCGGCTTGGCAGTCGCCAGGTAGCCGCCGTAGAGCAGCTCACGGCAGCGGCGGGAAGTGCAGACCGCTGGGTAGCCGCAAGCGCGCTCCCAGGAGGTCTCCCAACGGTGCGACGCCTTGCGGATGCTGGTGCAGTTCAGCTGGAGGTTCGTCGCATTCAGCGCCGCCATAGCGATCGGCGAAGTGTGGCTGTTGACGCGGCAGGGGCCGTTATCAGCCTGACGGACGTGCAGCGTGAGATCGCCGATGCCGCTTGTGCGCGTAGTGCGGCGGGGGAGACCATCCTTGTCGACGGGCCACCTGGTTCCGGCAAGAGTCGCGCTGCGGCCGAAGCGGCGGTGCGCATGATCGCGGCTGGACGATCCGTGCTCTGGTTGGTGCCAGAGGCGGCGCAGGTGTCGATTGCTGCGGACATGCTCGCTGCGGCTGGTGGTGCACCTGAGCCGATCCATTCCGGTCTGAGTGCTGGCGAACGACTCGATGCACACGACCGGCTCCTTGAGCCAGGACCGCATTTGGTGGTTGGCACCCGCGTTGCGCTCGGAGCTTTGCGTGATGAGGTCGGACTCATTGTCGTAGACGAAGAGCATGAGGGTGCCTACAAATCTGATCGCACACCGCGACTGCATGCGCGTGATGCGGCGCGCGAGCTGGCACGCCTTGCCGGTGCTGCAACCCTACTGTTGAGCGCCACCCCAGCAATTGAATCGTTGGCACGCGCCGAGATCGAGGGCTGGCGTCGCTTCACGTTGACCCGACGTACTCCTGCTCCACTCGTTGAGGTGATTGACCTGCGGCAGGAGCTCGCCGACGGGTGGCGCGGCATGATGAGCCGCGCGCTGCTTGAGCGCCTGACCGCGCTGGATTGGGCGGGCGGATCACAGGCGCTCCTCATCATTAATCGCCGCGGCTTGGCCTCAGCACTCCTTTGCCGCGACTGCGGTGCTGCGCAATCCTGCCCCTCATGTGAGCGACCACTGGTGCTGCATAGCGCTGGGTCACTGCTCCGTTGTCATGGGTGCGGCATCGCTGCGGAGCCACTCACACGCTGCCCCTCCTGTGGCGGCGCACGCATTCGGGCGTTGGGTGGTGGCACCGAACGCCTCGAGGCTGAGGTGCGCACTGCACTCCCTGACCTGATCGTTGATCGTCTCGACGCGGATGCCGCATCGGCGATCGGCTCGGGCGACCGCATCTTGGACGCGTTTCGTAGTGGTCGCACGCAGATTCTGGTCGGCACCGCCCTCGCCGCCAAGGCACTCGATCTGCCGGCGCTGGCGCTGGTCGGCATCGTTTCGGCCGACACGGGCCTCCTGCTCCCTGACGAACGTGCGGCGGAGCGTGCCGTGGCGCTCGTCGTGCAGGCGGTTGGTCGACTCGGACGTGGTGCACATGAGGGTGTGGCGGTGATCCAAAGCTATCGCCCAGAGGACCCAGCCATCACGGCGGCGGTGGAGATCGCCCGTGGGGGGAGTGTGGATGCTTGGCGTGCCCGTGAGATTGGGCTGCGGAAGGCAGCCGGCGGCGCGCCGTTCCTTCGCACCGTAAAGGTGAGTGCGGCGGCGGCAACCGCGGCCGCGGCACGACGCAGCATTGAGGGGCTGGCGGTCACCCTCCGCGCCGCCGCTGCAGCGGCGGGGGATGATCAGGCGCGCATCCTTGGACCGATTCCCGCCTGGGTGCCGCGGCGGGCCGGGCGTTGGCGGGAGAACCTGATCCTTCGGGCCGTGGACCTTGAGCGGTATCTGCCGCTGATTCGTGGACGCGACCTCACGGTCGATGTGGATCCAGAGACGCTCCTGTAGCGCTTGCTAGAATCCCGCCATGAGTGTTCGTCCGATCCTGCTCCTCGGTGACCCGCGGCTGCGCCTTCCAGGCGCGCCCGTTGAGAGCTTTGGCAAGCTGCTGCACTCGCTGCTCGATGATCTCGCCCACACGATGCGCGCCGCACCTGGCGTTGGTCTCGCTGCGCCGCAACTTGGCGAACCGCTGAACGTTGCCGTTGTTGAGGCGAAGGGGAAGACCTATGAGCTGGTGAACCCACGCATCGTGCGCGACACCGGCGATCAGACTGACCTTGAGGGCTGCCTCTCTATCCCTGGCTACGTCGCCGAGATCACGCGCAAGGAGCGCGTCTGGGTCGAGGCACAAGATCGCACCGGCCGCCCCTACAAGTTCAGCGAACATGGGTTTCTGGCGCGCGCCGTGCAGCATGAACTCGACCACCTCGCCGGAACCCTCTACATCGACTATCTCGACTCCATGGATCAGCTGATCGCCGTGGACCAGGACGACGACGAGGAGCCAGACGATTCGCCAGAGGCTGCTGAGGTTGCACGGCACCGTAAGGCGCTGCGAGGACATAGTCACAAGTAACCGACTGATCCTGTTCGGCAGTGGCGGCTTCGCCGTCCCGTCGTTCCGTGCACTTGCATCGGATCCCCGATTCGACATCGCTGCTGTTGTGACCGCTCCGCCACGTGCCGCCGGCCGAAGCGGTGCACTCACGCCGACACCGGTCGACACGTGGGCGAGTGGTGCCGGATTGCGTGTCGTACACGCCGCCAAGGTGCGTGATGCAGCGGAGATTGAACGAATCACGTCCATCGGTGCCGAGGGGGCGCTCCTCGCAGACTTCGGACAGATCATCCCTGCCGAGCTCCTGGATCACTATCCGCGTGGCATCGTCAACCTACATCCGTCACTTCTGCCGCGCCATCGCGGCGCGAGTCCGATCCCCGCAACGATTCTTGCTGGCGATCGCGAGACGGGGGTCTCCACCATCGTGATGGATCAGGGGGTGGATACGGGCCCAATCATTGGCGTGCAGCATCTGCGAACGCGCCCAGCGGTCACCGCCGCAGAGCTAGAAGCGGA
>QWRK01000048.1 GCA_003670455.1 Candidatus Aquidulcis sp.
GACTTCCGCAACTCGGCACGTCGAGCGCAACGGTATGGATGCGGTTCGTTGGCGGATCAGAGCGAACGCCGTTCGCCGTTGCCGCTGGACGCGACCGTAGCGATCCGCGAATTAGCAGTGTGCGTGTTCGCGAAGGACGAGCATCGCGCGGGAACCCAGCGCCATATCTTCTGAAAATCGCCGGAAGCGATACGGGCACCGGCACCGTTGCCATTGAGGTGCGAGTTGGCTACGAGAAGCCGCTCAGGTTCGCCGCTGGCGATGAGATTGAGATCGGCCCCTTCATGAAGACTACGGGCGGGAAGGTGATCTTGTTGATGCGTGGCGTCACCGTTGAGGTGCGCCTGATTGATGCAGCTGGGAACGAGAGTTCCTGGCGCCGTGTGCGCCTCCCCTAGCTAGAGGATCGACCGCCAGCGCGTCGCCGCATACGCCGTAGCAATCAGCGCCAACCCGCCTGCAACGATCAGCGCGCCTGGCGCCCCAATGAGCGAAACCACCGCACCTGTCCCAAGCCCACCAATCGGGGTTGAGCCGGCGAAGACCGTCGTATACACGCTCATCACCCGACCGCGCAGTGCTGGCGGCGTAGAGGTCTGAATCGATGCGTTTGCAGTGGCCGCCATGGCGATCGCGCCGAAGCCAGCGCCGAAAAGTGCCACCCCAGTAACGAGTGCCGCCCACGGCGCTCCACTCCCGCTGACTACACCAGCCACGATGGAGAGCACTCCGAGCGCTCCCGCCCCAAGAATAATCACGGCCGTGCGCGGCTGGCGGAGCATGGCGACCGCGAGCGCTCCGCTTAAGGAGCCGAAGCCAATTGCGGCCATAAGCAAGCCAAGGCCCGGAGCGCCAACCTCGAGCACGCTGCGCGCGAGGATCGGAATGATCACGTTGAAGTTCATTGCCACACCAGAAACTACGCCGATCACAAACACACAGAGGGCAATGAGCGGCGTGCGCGCCACGAATCGAACACCCTCGGCGAGGCTGACGAGCACGTCGGCAACAGTTCGTGGACGTGGGGTTCGTGGTGCGGGGCGAAGCTCATCAGCACGCATAAAGAGGAGCGCCAGCAACACTGCAAGGAAACTGGCGCCGTTGACGGCGAAGCAACCGGCTACGCCGATCACACCGATCAGCACGCCGCCGATCGCTGGGCCGATCACACGCGCGCCATTGAACATGGCTGAGTTCATCGCAACGGCACGACCGACCTCGTCTTCGGGAACCATCTCGCTGAAGAACGACTGGCGAACAGGCATGTCGATAGCATTCACGACACCGAGCAAGACGGCCATGAGAATCAGCAGCGGCAGTGTCATGAGGCCTGTTGCAACTAGCGCGGCCTGAAGCAGAGCGAGCACCATCAGGCTGACTTGTGTCCCCATGAGGGCGCGGTGCTTGGGGAGCGCGTCGGCGAGCACGCCGCCGAAGAGCCCAAGGATCATCACTGGTGTGAACTGCGCGGCGGCAACGATGCCGAGCCATGCCGGCTCCTGGGTGAGCTCGGTGATGTACCAGGCCTGCGCGATCGACTGCATCCACGTGCCCGCCAACGAGACAAGTTGCCCGAACCAGAAGAGGCGGTAGTTGTGATGGCGGAACGGCCCACGCCAGGCTGGGGCAGAGCGAGATCGGGTTCGTGTATTCGGCATTGCTAGAGGCTACACCTGCGCCGAGTTACTCCTCACCGGAGTGGCGGGTTGGATTAGCGGCGCTTACTCTTTGCGGCTCGCTTCACCGTTTTTGCGCGGGCTGGGAGCTCATCGCGGCGAATTGCGGCAACGGCAGCGACCACAGGCAGGGCGAAGATCGCCCCGAGGACGCCGCCCACGAGCCCGCCGATGCTGCCCGCAATGAAGACGGTGGTTCCGGAGAGGCGCAGCACACCGTTCATCAAGCGCGGGGCGAGCTGCGTGGCACAGAGGAGCCAGCCCACGATGATCACCACCGAGCCAGGAAGCACGTAGGGGCCAGCGGCGAGAATCGAGAGCGCGAGTGGCGGCAGCACCGCAGCACCCTGACCGATTGATGGGATCGCCATCACGATGCCGCCAAGCACGGCGGCCAACAGGCCATCGGCTCCAGCAATCGTGGCGCCGACGAACACGACTAGGCCGTAGACAAACCCGAGTGCCACATGTCGTCCAATGAACCGCGCAATGATCGTTTCAAGAATCTTGCGTGAACGCTGCGCGCTGCGCACTCGCCCGCGCGTTGCAATCTGATCAACGGAATCAAGGTGAGCAGGGTTTGCCGAGAGGATCACGCCAATGCCGATCGCCAAGATGAGCGGGCCAAGCGCACCAATCGCGCCTGCCGCGATCGCCGCAATATTTGACTGCACCGACGCCGCCACATCGCGGATGGCGAGGATCGCCGTGGTCGCCAGCGGTACGAGATCAACATCGAGTCCGACAGAGGCGAGTAGGGCGCTGAGTCGCCCAACCATCACGCCGACCTCTGCCGACGTTGGCTCTGGCCCGGCGATGATGCCGCCCAGCGATTGCGCGAAGGCAATCGCAAGCTCAATCGCAATGACGATGACAGGAATAGCGCCTGCAATCCACACAAGGACCGCTGCGCGTGTGCGCGTCCAGCCGCGTGCCACGAGTCGGTCAATTGGCGCATCGGCCAGCGCCGCCAGCAGCCACCCGCCGGCGAGTGCGTAGAGGAGGGGGCCCTGGGCTGAGATGAAGGTGGTGACGACGCCAAGTCCCGCCATGATGGCGACGAGGGCAAGGCTTGCGAGCGTGGCCCACGCGATTAGGCGAATGCTCTGTGGCCACTCATCGCTACGGAGGGGATTGGGCAGATTCATGGGCTGATCTTAGTCCAGCGCTGCGCGCACGATATCGAGCGGGAGTTCTACGGCTGTGGCGCCGTCAGCGCCACTCATCGTTTCGGCGGCGAAGAGCGCATCCAGGATGGCCGACTCTGTCGCATCAGCGGTCGCCTCAAAGAGTGCTGAGAGATGTGCGTTGACCACCATCGTGATCGAGGCTTCAAACGGCTCCCTCGGGTCAAGGTCCTCTGGCGGGAGGTGACCATTCGCCGTACTGAAGCTGAGCACGAAATCACCCGAGGAGTGCTCACCGACGCCACCAACGCGGCCGATGCCGATGACCGCTCGCTGCGCGAGACGATCGAGTTGCATCGGAAGGAGTGGCGCATCCGTCGCGACGATCACAATGATGGAGCCCGCTCCACCGCGGGGATCATCAGGCTTCGGTGCAGCGCCGACCTTGGTCTCCCATGGAAGTGGGTAGTGCTCAGTCGAGAGTGGTCCGTCGGCGGCGCCCAGCATCTTCCCCTGCAGCGTCAGCCGGTGGCGGCGGCCATGGTTCGCCTGAACGAACACCCCAATGGTGTACCCGCCAAGTTCTGCGGGGAGTCGTCGACTCGATGTGCCGTTGCCGCCCTTAAAGCCGTGGCAGATCATGCCCGTCCCGCCACCCTGATTGCCGCGCGGCACTGGCGCACCGTTCGGTAGCGCAGCTGCCGCATCGAGTGCCTGCTGTGCATGCGCCGCGGTGACATGGAATCCGTTCACGTCGTTCAGCACACCGTCCCAGGTCTCGCCTGCAACGGGGAGGCTCCATGGTGGTGCGTCGGGTACGTGGTCCAGCGACCAGCTGATCATGGCGTCGTGCACGACACCAACGGAGTGGGTGTTTGTCAGACAGATCGGCGAGGTGAGCAGACCAGACTCCCGAATCCACTCCAACCCCGTGAGCTCGCCGTTGCCGTTCAGTCGATGGGTGCCAGCAAAGAGCGGGTGTCCCATCTCGGCGAGCGGGCGGGGAAGAATGGCGGTGACGCCGGTGCGAATCGGTCCAACACCGCGATTGAGTGCGCCGTCACCCTTGATGATGGTGGTGGCAGCAACGCGCACGCCCGTGACATCGGTGATTCCGTCCGTTGTACCAGGCGTAAACCGACCGACGCGGATTCCAAGGTCGGTGGCTCGGGTGTCTCGTGGCATGGGGGTAGTGTGCCATCCCGCACTACACTCTCCCTATGTTGCCGCCAACCAAGCCCAAGTCCCGCACTCCGCGTGAGCGCATGCCGTTTCGGCATATTGGCTCAACGATCCTGCTTGCTACCTCGTTCATCCTCGCTGCGGGCGCGCTCGTCACGTGGGGGATCGATCAGCAGATCGGACCCTGGGCCCCAGACGGAGTTGTGGTCGTCACTGAGGAGCCGTCGGTCGACCCAAGCGGTGATGGTGGTTCGCCAAGTCCAGAGGCCGACCCGTCAGACCCTTCAGAGCGCTCGCGCACAACGCCACCACCCCTCCCGCCCGTGGATCCAAGCCTGCTCGTCCCCTCAGTCGCCGGTGACCCTGTTCGCGTCTTGGTGAGCGGCGTCTGGATCAACCTCCCCGTAGTTCGTCCACCACTTGAGGGCGATGGGTCGCCTCGATTCCCCTGGTGCCGTGTCGCTGAGTGGATGCCGAGCAAGGGGAAGGCCGACGGTAAGACGGGCATCCTCTTCATCTATGCGCATGGTCGCTACTGGGAGTTTGGTGGCCTTCTCGATAAGACACCGAAGCAGATGATCGGTCAGATCATTGAGGTGGATGTGTTGCCGAAAGGTACTGGTCAGCTGATGCGCGTTCGCTACCGCGTGACCGAAGTGCGACAGCACATCTCAACATGGGCCGACATCGCTGATGTGCCGAACGGTCGGGTGATCCTGCAAACCTCTGAGACAGATCGCAGCGACGGACCGAAGATGGTTGTCATTGGAAAGTACGTAGACACCACCACCTCTACGCGACCAATACCAGTAGCAAAGCCGCAGATCTGCGAATAGCCTGATGAAGGCTCCTTCTAGCGCCGCGGAGTTCCGACCCGACATTGAGGGGTTGCGAGGCATCGCCATTCTTCTCGTGCTTCTCTTTCACGCAGGTCTCCCATGGACGCCTGGTGGATTCGTGGGTGTTGATGTGTTCTTTGTGATTAGCGGGTTCTTGATTACCGGCAAGCTCTGGCGCGAATCGCAGCAGCCAGGTGGGTTGAACATCACCAGGTTCTACGCGTGGAGAATTCGGCGACTCCTCCCGGCTGCACTCGTCGCCGTGGCACTCATCTCACTGGTAGGGCTACTCCTTGCAGCACCACTTGATCGCAGTGAGTTGGCGGCAGATGGCGCAGCATCGGCGCTCTCGCTCGCCAACATGCGCTTCATCGGTTCCGTGGATTACTTCGCCGCAACCACAAGCCCGTCACCCTTCTTGCACTTCTGGTCGCTGAGCGTTGAGGAGCAGTTCTATCTCGTCTGGCCGGCGCTCATCGTGCTACTCACCTGGCGTGGTGGCAGTTCGCGGCGCCTGATTGTGGCGCTCCTCATTGGCGTCGTCGCTTCATTTGCGCTCAGCATCTGGCTCACCGACACATCCCCTGCGCGCGCCTTCTACCTGCTGCCGACGCGCGTCTGGCAGCTTGGGGTTGGTGGCCTCCTTGCCCTCGTCGGCGTGATGGGCACGTCACGAGGTGCGGGCGCCCTGGCGTGGGCTGGCCTTGCCGCCGTCGCCGTTGCAGGGGTGGCGCTCACCGCGGAGATACCGTATCCAGGGCTCGCCGCCCTCCTCCCCACCGCGGGTGCCGTTGCACTGCTCTACGGCGGCGCCGCGCCAAGCGGGCCGGTACGTCTGCTCGCCGCCGCGCCGCTGCGCTTCCTCGGCAAGATCAGCTATTCCCTCTACTTGTGGCACTGGCCGCTCCTCGTGCTCCCCCTCATGTTCCTCGAGCGCGCCCTCACCGGCGTTGAGGTTGTGGCGTCCGTCGCTGTGGCAATCGGCGTCTCGTGGCTGAGCTGGCGCTTTGTTGAGCAGCCCTTCCGCTACGGAGATCGCTCACGTCGTGCCACCTCCTGGAGCGCGATCCGTGTTGGCGTTGCGGGGATTCTCAGCGTGGCCCTCTTCACCCAGGGGCTCGCCGCAGCACTCCCCTCGTCCGCCGTTGCCGTGCAACCAACACCGAGCCCCTCGGGTTCACCGGTCGCGAGCGACGGGCCGATCACGCTACCTGCAGATCTCACCCCGTCGCTGGCATCGGCGCGCGATGACGAAGAGCGACTGCGCGGCGACGGCTGCCTCGCCTTTGAACGCGTCTCGACACCGCCGAACTGTGTCTACGGCGTCAAGGGATCGGCGATCACGATCGCCCTCGTTGGTGACTCTCATGCGTCGCACTGGTTCCCCGCCATCGAAGCAATCGCGCTAGAGCGCGGCTGGCGTCTGCTGACCTTCGTCAAGGTGTCGTGCTCGTTCACCACCCTCGCGCAGCGAAACTTGGCGCTGAAGCGTGAGTACCGTGAGTGCACCGCATTCAATGAGGCAACGGTGGCGCGTCTCAATCAAATCAAGCCAGCGCTCACCATCATCGTGAATCGCCGCACCTTCCGCCCAATTGAAGAAAACATCACGTCAGCGCTGGCTGGAGCGGCGCTCGGCGAGATGGTCGCCCGAATCCCAGGAGCAACGGTGATCCTTGTCGATACGCCAGACCCTGGTCGCGATGTTCCCGCCTGCCTCTCAAAGCACCCGAGCGACATTCGCGCGTGTCTCTTTGCCCAAGATGACGCAGATAACCGTGAGATCGGCATCGCAGAGCGCGTGGCGGCCGACGTCTCAGGGGCGAGACTGATTGATCTCACGGCCAACATTTGTACCGAGTGGCCCTGCTCGCCGATTTCTGGGAGCGTGCTGATCTATCGCGACGAAGACCACATGACCGCGACGTTCTCGCGAAGTCTCGCCGCTCCACTCGGAGTAGAGATCGCGAAGCTGCTACCGCGCTAGCGCTGCGCTCGCTCCGCTGCGTAGAGCATGATCGCGGATGCCACCGCAAGGTTGAGACTCTCAGCGGTGCCAAGCATCGGAATCAGTGCCGCACTGG
>QWRK01000049.1 GCA_003670455.1 Candidatus Aquidulcis sp.
GCCGCATCGAGCAGTTCGCGAAACGCCTCGTTGCCACCGAGCATCGGATCTACGTTGAAGTAGTCGTACGTGTGATAGCGATGGTTTGAAGCACTCGAGAAGATCGGGCAGAGATAGAGCGCAGTGATGCCTAACTCTTGCAGCTCGCTGAGTCGCTCCGTGATGCCGCGAAGATCACCCCCCTTAAAGCCATGGCGTGTTGGCGGGGTATCCCATGCTTCAAGCGGGCCGGGCGGCTGCATGCGCGCAGAGCGAGCGAATCGGTCGGGGAAGATCTGATAGAAGACGGCGTCGCGCACCCATGCTGGTGTGTTTGGCCCCGCGGGCCGCTGCGAACTCACCCCTTAACCGAGCCGACCGCAAGTCCGCCCGTAATGAATCGCTGACTCAGCAGATACACAATCGCCGGCGGCAGCGTGAGCATGATTGAGAAGGCAGAGACGAGCGGCCACGGAATGGCCGACGCGTACGTGCCAGTCATCGCGGAGAGCGCCATCGCAAGCGTGAAGTCGCGCGGTTGCGTCAAGAACATCCAGGAGTAGTAGAACTCGGTCCAGCCGCTGATAAAGCCGAGGAATCCGGTGACGGCAATCGCCGGGAGGGCGAGCGGCAACACGATGCTGCGGAAGATACGCATTTGCGATGCGCCATCAACGGAGGCCGCCTCTTCAAGTTCGCGTGGGATCGTATCGAGATAGCCCTTCAGGTTCCAAATCGCAAACGGCAGCGATCCCGACACGATGGCGATGCCAACGCCGAGCTGTGAGTTACGCAGGTTGAATGTGCCGAGGATCGGCAGGTCGAGCTTGATGCTGTTCAGGGTGACGAAGAGTGGGGCCAGCGTGGCAACTGCTGGGAGCATCAGCACGCCAAGAATCACGAGCATGATGAAGGTGCGCCCCCTGAACGCGAGGCGGCTGAGTGGGTAGGCGGCGAGCACGCCAAGCGACACGCTTGCGAGCGCCGTGCCTCCAGCGATCTTCATCGAGTTAAACGCCAGCTCTAGGAAGCTCACCGGGTTGCCTGTGGGCCGTTCGATCACCTGGAGATACGCCTCAAGGGTCGCATCCTTCGGGATCAGGTTGAGGCCGTCGGGGCGGATCAGGTTCAGCGGCGAGAGCGAGACGCTAAAGACCCAGATGATCGGGAAGAGCACGGTGATCAGGATGCCGATCGCGGCAACCTGAAGCAGGATCTTGGTGAGCAGCGACGGCTCCCGGAACGAGCGGCGCTTAGAAGTCGTCATATCGCGCCGTAGCCTTCGAGAGGCGGTTGGTGATGAGGCTGATCGTGAGCAAGATGACGAAGAGCACGACCGCGAAGGCGGCGCCCACCGCATAGAGCTGTCGCTCGTTCACGAGTCGGTATGCCTGGGTAACGAGGAGCTCGGTGCGCCCAAACGGCCCTCCCGAACTCATGAAGTAGGCAAGGCTGAAGAGATTGAACGTCACCACAAAGCCGTAGATGGCAAACGGGACCATTGCTGGTCGCAGGTAGGTGAGGGTGATCGTCTTGAACGAGGCCCACTTGCCGGCTCCGTCGATCTCGGCCGCCTCGTAGAGGTCCTTCGGGATCGCCTGCAGCGCGCCCGTTGCAACCACCGCGTTCAGCGGCCAGCCGAGCCAGATGTTGGCGATCAACATGGCGTAGTAGCTGAGCGGCAGCGGAATGAAGCTGATCGGATCTTCAACCTGGCGAAGCCAATCGAGCTGGAACGTTTCGGGCGGAATTCGAAACACTTGCCCAACCAGCCCAAGCAACATGTTCACGGCGCCTGCATCTTGATTGAACATATTGCGCCACGTCGTGGCAACAACAATCGGCGGAATCAGCACGGGGAGCACATAGAGCGCGCGGTAGAGGCGCTTGAGCTTCAACCCTGGGTGATTCAGTAGGAGCGCGATCGCAACGCCGAGAATGATGTGAATGGTGACGTTGCTCAGCGCCCAGAAGATGTTGTAGAGGAAGAGTCGAAGGAACGAGTAGTTCGGAATGGAAAGTTCGCTCGTCAGAATCTTGACGTAATTCTCGAGACCGACCCAGTCAGGCGCCGGCGCACCTTGGCGCAGGTTTGCCAGACCGTAGTTGGTGAACGACATCCAAAACTGAAAGATGAGTGGGTAGATGGTGACAATGGCCATGACGATCATGGCGGGGGCAATGAACATGTAGGGGGTGAGTGAGCGGCGATTAATGCGTGTGAGAATGCTCACCCTGCCTCCCTCTCTCTTCTCCCCTTGGATAGCAATCGGGGCGGGAGCCGAAGCCCCCGCCCCAACTGCGGTTCTACTAGAGCGGCTAGCTCGTAGCTAGCGGTCGATTATGGCCAGAGGCCAGCTTCGACGTTTGCAGACTCCATGGCATCGCATGCCGTGTAGGCCGCATCAGCACCAGCGGCGCCGGTCTGTAGGACGCTGTCCCACGCCGAGCCGAAGTTGCCCCAGTAATTGTTCATCCAGGCCTCGACCGGTCGTCGGGTACCCGTGGCGATCGCAGCTGCGAAGGCCTTGGTTACCGCGTTCTCAACCGTGATGGCGGTTGAAGCTGGCACGTGGCCGGCTTCCGTCACCATGATCTCGGCGTATGCCGGCGAGGCAAGAATGGCGCCGACCTTGAGGGCCAGTGCCTTGTTCGCGCCCGATGCGTTGATGTGCCAACCGTCAACACCAACCATGCCCACCGATGGGAGGCCGTTGGCGCCAGCTGGGAACGAAGCAACCTGCGTGCCCGGGCGGGCCTTCAGGTAGTCCGCAAGAACCCAGTTGCCGTTGAACATCACGTCAACTTCACCGCTCATGTACTTCTGGCCAAGGTCGCCGTCGTTGCCATCAACAACTGCACCGGCAGCCTTGAGGCTCTTGACGTAGTCCATGGCGTCGCCGACTGGCGTCGTGTAGCAGGCCGCGTGGCCGGTGCCGTCGAAGATCGAGGCGCCGAAGGCCTTGTACCAGCCCCAGACGTGATACACGCCGGACGGAACGGCAACCTTGCCGCCGTTGTCGACGTAATCCTTGAACTCAGCAGCGGTTGCTGGTGGGGTTGGGATCTTTGCCGAGTCGTAGAACATGACGACTGCCTTGAGGCTCTCTGGAACAAGGTAGAGCTTGCCGCCGATGGTTGAACCATCGAGTGCCTGCTGCGAAATCGTTCCAAGGTCCGTCGTGTCCGTGATTGGCTCAAGCAGACCGGCCGTAACCAGGTTGCCAAGCTCATCGTTCGGCGCAATGAAGAGGTCTGGTCCGCCGCCGGCGGCAGCCTCTGTCTTGAACTTCGTGAAGATATCGCTGAACGGCACCTCAACGGCGACGATCTTGATCTTCGGGAATTCCTTCTCGAACTTGGCGAGCTGTGCAGCGAAGGCGGTGCCTTCAGCCGAGCCGCCGGACGAGCCGTAAGCGTGCCAGAGCGTTACTTCACCTTCGAGACCGGATGCCGATGGGGTATTGCTCCCACAGGCAGTGGTCACGACGGCAAGCATCGCTGCAACCGCAACGAGCTTCCAATTCTTTCGTGCCATGCGTTAGTCCTCCTTCTTGCGAGGCCTCCCCACCAGCGAGGCGACGCTTTGGGCGCCAACATCTGCTGGCGCCGACATAGTTCAGGGTCGCCGGGCGACCCAGTGGTGCGGTAAGGGTAGGGCTCCCCACGCTCCTGCGTCAATGTCGTTCCCCCTTTGATGGCTGGCTAGGGTGTGGGGGATCCTCACGTCAGGGCCGCGGGTGCAGAAGGGGCGCCCGTGGCATCCTGAGGGCATGCCGATTGCCATCGTTGCCTTCCTCGCCTATGCCCTCCTCCTGCTTGCGGGGCTAGGGCTCACGCTCGGCCCGATCGTGGAACAGGCGACTGCCGCCCCCGTCACCCTGCAGGGGGTGGTCTGGATGGCCCTGATCGCCGCCTGCATCTTCACCATCACCCTCGTCTGGCAGCGGAAGGAGGCGGGGCGGGGCTTCGCCCTCGGCCTGAGCACGATCCTGATCCCTGCCGGCCCCCTGATCGCCCTCACCCTGGGGAACTGGCTCCCCGGGCTCCCCCTCATCGCCCTGGCCCTCCTCCTGATTCGTGGGCTGCGGGGGGCTGCTGCCCGCGCCTGGCTGAACGAGCCGTGAGCCCCGCCCCAATTCGCCGGATCGGCGACCGCGACCGCCGCCCAGAGCTGGCCCTCGCGGGGGCCTTCGACTCCCCCCTTGATGTGCACCTGCACACCCTCCTCTCCCCCGACTCGGAGGTGCCGCTCGACGTCTACCCCGCCCTGGCGATCGCCCTGGGAATGCCCCGCATCGCCCTGACGGACCACCTCGACTTTGACCCGCGTGAGGTGGGGGCGACCCTGGCCCCCCATCAGCAGCGCGTCGAGACGGTCGAGGCGCTGCGCCGGGAGTTCGGCGATCGCCTCGAAATCCTGCTCGGCGTGGAGATCTCCTATGAACGGCAGTACGAAGCGGAGATTCGCGAGCACCTGCGCACCAACAAGTACGACCTCACCATCGGTAGCGTGCACCCGGGGATCGACTCGCCGTTCAAGCGAGCACTCGCGGCGAACTGGGCCGGGCACGACGTGCACGACACCGCCCCGTACTTCGCCGAGGTGCAGGCGGGCATCGAGAGCGGCCTCTTCGACATCGTTGGCCACATGGACTACGTGCGGAAGTATGTCTATCCATTCATCGACACCCCTGCCTTTGAGGCGGCGCCCGATCTGTATGAGCCGGTGCTGAAGGCGCTCATTGAAACCGGGACCGCGTTGGAGATCAACACCTCAGGCTGGCGACAGCGCACCGGCGTTCCGTATCCGCTGCCACAGGCGGTGCATCGGTATCGCGAACTTGGTGGTGAGTACATCGTGACCGGATCTGACGCGCATCAGCCAGATTGGTTCGCCATGAATTTTGATCGTGCACGTGAACTGTTGCTTGATGCAGGATTTGAAGAGCTCGCAACGAAGCGCTGGAAGTCCGCGGGTGAGCAGTGGCCGATTCCAACTCGCTAACGCTGACCGTTCTCGGTTCGGCGGGCGCGTATCGCACCCACGATGGCTCGCGCGCGTCGGGATACCTAGTGCAGCATGGCGTCACAACAATCGTGTTGGATCTTGGACACGGTACGTACGCACCACTCGCTGCACACGTCGGCATTAGTGCACTCCCGCAGATCAGTGCGGTAGCCATCTCACATCTGCATCCTGATCACTGGGTTGACCTTGCATCGCTGCGACACGCACTTGTGCACGGCAACAAGATGGGGAGTGATGCACGTAGCGTCTCTGTGATTAGTCCGAGTGGTCTTGCGCCACGACTTGCAACGCTACTTGATGATCGAACGCCAGAAGAGCAGGCCGCTGGCGCGCATGACTCGCTGCAACCATTTGCGTTCTCAGCGTGGCGTAGTGACGCGGTGCTGCCACCACTTGGTGGTGGACGCGTTGTACCTGTGGGAGATCTTTCGTTGCAGAGCGCGCGCGTTCGCCATACGGGTGAGTCGTATGCGATGCGCCTTGCTTTGCGGGATCAACCTGGGTTGACCTACTCCGGCGACGTCTCGCACTGGGAAGACCTCGCGGCAATCGTGCGACCTGGCGACACACTGCTTTGTGAGGCGGCTGGTGGTGCGGCGCAGTGGCGCGAGGGCGACACACATGTCACCGCGTACGGTGCGGGAAAGGCTGCAGCATCTGCAGGTGCTGCAAAGCTGTTGCTCACACACTTTGGTGCAGAGGTTGATCCAGCGGATGCCGTGCGCGCGGCAGCGACAGAGTTCTCTGGTGAGATCGTTGCGGTGCGCGAAGGGGATCGCTTCGAGATCTAGTTCGCGCGGATCAGTCTGGCGGCAGCGTTGGATCGGTATCGGCAAACCCGCGCTCTACCGCAAGCGCAACACGACCAGCTTGATCAATCAGCACGTACGCTCGAATCACATCCATCGCATCTCCGGCCGGAATCTCCATCGAGGGGCGAACGTCGTCGGTCACGATGAGCCAGAAGGTTCCCTTCAGGTCTGGCGCGTCGGTGCCGCCACTGGTCAGCGTGATCAGGCGCACTCGCGGCGTTGCACCAACGGGCGCATCGGCCGAACGAGCCGCGCGAACCGCGCTCTGCGGCGAGATTCCTGCCAGCACGGTGTCGGCGCTCACCGCCGCCCAGCCGGCTGGAAGTGGCAGGTCGAGCGGTCGAATGCGGTCCGCCTGCAAGCGCAACAGCAGCGCGCCCACCAAGAAGGTAACGACGAGGAGGAGTCCGACCCGCGCGATCTGCCCGCGGGTGACTGGTGCCGCGAGTACCGCCCCCTCAGGTGGGCGTGTTGGTGGGGTGCCTGCTGGAGCCGTCTCAGATGTCATGGCGCCATCGTGCCAGAGTTCGCGGCTACGATTCAGCCATGAGCGCTCCGTCTGCACCAACCTCTCGTTCCGCCGCGTTGCCGCGCGACCCCCTGCTCGGGCTCCCGCTCCGCCATACCGTGCGCGATGCAGTGGCACGCGCCCTTCGACGCGCCGTAGCGAGCGGCGCCCTTCCGGCTCCGGACGACGCCGCCGCACTCGACACACTCGTTGCTGGCATCGAGGTCGAGATCCCAGGGAATCGCGATCACGGCGACTACGCCTCCAACATCGCGATGAAGGGGAGCAAGGTACTGAAGCGCGCCCCTGCGCAAATCGCCGCGGCGATCGCGGCAGAGCTCACCGCCGAAGCGTCGGAGCGCATGCACGGTGGCGGCGGTGCACTTGGGCCGATCGCGCACGCGGAAGTTGCGGGGCCAGGATTCTTGAACTTGCG
>QWRK01000005.1 GCA_003670455.1 Candidatus Aquidulcis sp.
CTTGTGCTCATGTTCCTGCTCAATCTCGTGGCAGTAATCCTTCGTGCGCGACTGTCGCGCACGATCCAGTGGTGAGGTACCGTCTGTGTCGATGAACGAGCGTGAGCCAGTGACCAAGCCTTCAGTGAGCCAGATCGGCGCGAGCGCCCCATCGGGTGCTACCGAGGCCACCTCCGCATCATCGACAAATCCCGCACTACTCCTAGAGAACGTCAGCTGCTGGTATGGCGGCTTCCGTGCGGTGCGCGAGGTAAGCCTCGCCATTCCACGGAACAAGGTCACGGCGCTGATCGGCCCTTCCGGCTGCGGCAAGAGCACGCTGCTCCGCTCCATCAACCGCATGAACGACCTTGTGCCCGGATTCCGCATGGAGGGGGAGATCGCCTTTGAGGGCACGTCGGTACACTCCCGCGCAACGGACGTGATTGATCTTCGCCGCCGCGTCGGCATGGTCTTCCAGAAACCAAACCCATTCCCAAAGTCCATCTTCGAGAACGTGGCATTCGGGCTTCGCCTTCTCGGCGAGACCACAGGCATCGATGCCCTCGTTGAGGAGAGCCTCCGCGCCGCGGCTCTCTGGGACGAGGTGAAAGATAAGCTCGATCAACCTGGGCTCTCCCTCTCGGGCGGGCAGCAGCAGCGCCTCTGCATCGCACGAGCCATCGCCATTCGCCCTGAAGTGATCTTGATGGACGAGCCATGCTCAGCACTAGATCCAAAGTCCACGCTGCAGATCGAAGAGCTGATGCGCAAGCTGATTCGCGATTACACGATCGTGATCGTGACGCACAACATGCAGCAGGCGGCACGTGCGTCGGACTACACCGTCTTCCTCACCATGGGCGACGATCGTGCCGGCTATGTGGTGGAGCAGGGCGAGACGGGGAAGATCTTCACAGCGCCACAGCAGCAGCTCACCGCCGACTACGTCTCGGGCCGATTCGGCTGATCTGCCTTCGCGGGGATACCCCGCCAGTACGCGCCTCTCCATAGGCTTGCGACCCGCCCAATAACCCGCTCGTAGGAGTCGGTATGCAAACAGAGCGAACTCTCTTGACGTCGCGTCACGCCGTGCGGGCCGTGGTCGTGGCAGGCGCCCTGGTGATTGGGGCGACTGTTGGTCGAACCAGCGCCGCGTTTACCGCTACGGCGCCAGTCACTGGCGGGGCAACCTCTGGAGTCGTCTCGTTGAGTACGGGCGGTGTGCAGCAGCTCACCTTCGGTGGCGCAACACTCACCAACATTGGTCCGGGCGCAACGTTTACCCAAACCATCACGGTGCTCAACGAATCAACGGTAACCACACCATCAGACCTGACCGAGATTGCGCTGTGGAGTGATCTCACTGGAACGTCGACCGCCTCCTCTGGACTTGGCGCCGCGCTGCAGGTAACGATCACGCGCAGCATTGGCGGTGGGGGCGCGGAGACGCTTTATTCCGGTGCACTGAACGGGCTATCGGCCTTTGGCTCGTTCGCAGCGCCGATCGGCGCAGCATGGAGTTCACAGAATGGAGGAGCGGTGACGGGCGCAACGGCGAAGAGCGCGGCCTACACGTTCACCTTCACGCTGCCAGCAAGTGCCACTACAGGCGCTGACTCTTCGGTCGCTGCGACCTTCACCTTTGAGGCGCGCAACAAGACGCAATGAGTCGGGCTGGCTGGGGCGCCGCCGCGCTCACACTTCTCCTTGCAACGCAGCTTGCCGGACTGCGGATGCTCGTTGTATCAGGGAACTCAATGTCGCCAAGCATTCGCGACGGCGACCTGGTCTTCACAGCGCGAGTGTGGCGAGGCGGTGAGGTGGGCGATGTGGTGTTGGTGGAGCGACCGAGTGATGGCCAGTTGCTTCTACACCGCGTCATCGAGCAGGGTGCGGGGTGGCGTCGAACACAGGGTGACGCCAGCCTCAGCCCCGACGCCGAGCGCATCTCCGACGCGGCGGTGTTGGGCGGGCTTGCCGCAGTGATCCCCACCAGCCTCCTCGCCTCGCTTCCGCTCGACCTTGTTGCGGCACAGTTCAGTGCCGGGAGGAGCGTCAACGTGGGCATCACCTCCGCGCTAGGGGCGCGTGCGGAGATGAGCGGCCCAACGTTGGTGGGTGCCGATGTGCGCGGCCAGCTCCTTCCGGGAGGGCGGGCAACGTGGACGCTCATGCTCACGCCGTGCCTAACGGGGGTGGCGGGCGAGTGTGCTGGCGCCACCAATACGCTGCGTGTTGATCCGGACCGATTCGCGCCGATCGCGACGAGTGCCATCGCCCGATCACTCCGACTTACCAGCACCTGTCGCCCAGTTGGCAGCACAGCCTGGACCGCTTCCGCTGACCTCTTCACCGCCGCATGGAGTGCGGCGAATCTTGCAACGGGGCGACTCGCGTCACTCTCTGCGGGCGCCGCCGCGAGCGAGTGCCAGATCCAAGTAACCCTCCTCGGGAGTATCACTGCCGCCAATGCGACCATCTCACTCCCGCTGCGCTGGGGGCCAGAGTGAGTCGGCACCGTTCGTGGCTGCGAGTTGCTGTGCCACTCGCGCTCATCGCCCTAGCAACCTCGGGTGCCGCCTGGTCGCCTCGGCTCGACCTCTCAGTCACCTCTGGCACGTGGAGCGCCCCGGGCGGCATCAACAGTGGGCTCCGCCTCTGGTACGACGCCGCAGAGGCGGGAACCATGGCGCTCTCGCCACGCCTTCGCTACTGGTTCGACAAGTCGGGCCAGGCACAACATGCGCCCGTAAGTGCAGGACCATTTCAACCCTACCCAACGGTGACAGCGGGAGTGACCGGCCTGCAGTTCAGCGGTGCGGCGGTGCAGCTGCCAACTAGCATTCCCCTGGAGCCGATGACGGTGATGATCGTCTTTCGCCAAAGCAACGATGGGCTCAGCCATCCGCTCATGGGGAGTCGGACGCGCTTCTCTGGCATCACGATGGAGTTTGGTCGACTGCGTGTGTATAGCAATGGCCAGGTAGTTGGTGCCACTACCGCTCGCACTGCCACCGGGCTGACCATCACCACCGTGCGCACCGCCGCAGGAGCGGCCGACGGCTTTCAGTACAACGGAGGAGCGGAAACGTCGTTCAACATCACCACGACGGAGAGCATGAACTGGATCGGCGGGATGTTCGTTGCTGGGACAGCGAAGTATTTTGTCGGCACCATCATGGAGGTGGTGATTTGGGGAAGGTCGCTCTCACCGAGTGAGCTGCAGGCGGCACACCGCGCGCTTGGTGCGAAGTGGGGGATTAGCGTCCCTTGAGGATTCGGCGCGGGAGTAGGAGGGCGATCTTCCCGATTAACCCGATACCAGCGGCGCCAGCGAGCGCGTAGGGAACAGCAATCGTTAGTAGGTACTGTGGCCACTTGGTTGGCCAGAAGAACAGCGCAACAGCGCCCAGCCCAAGCCAGATTGCATAGACCGGTCGCTTGCGGGCAAGTGGGACGAGGCCAATCAGCGCGAGCGGCAGCATCCAGAAATCGAACTTCACGAGGAAGATGTTCTGGTCGTCGTGCCACGGCACGGACTGCAGGAGCCAGATCAGCTGCTGCCACATTGGAAATCCGGTGGATTGCACCTGCTCGCTTGTGGCGTAGTCGGGGTGGTAGGCGGCACTGGCGATCAGCCGACCGATCGGGTCGCTCCAGAGGTACGGATTCACCGCAAAGAAGGCGAGCGCAGCGATAGCGCTCCAGCCAAGCGCATCCTTGAGCCTGAGTGTCTCGCCGCGTCGCGTGCGACGGAGGCGATCGACGACGATCGCGAGACCGGCGATGGCGTACGGATACTTTGCGCCGACAGCGAGGCCAATGCCAATTGCCGAGGCCACGTAGGCGAGCCGCCGGCGACGTGCGCTGGAGATACCGCGTGCGAACTCGTAGAGCGCCACGCCCAGCAGTGAGAAGAGGAGCGGCACCGATTCGAGCATCACTTGGCTGGTGTACTTGATGACCCAGGTGCTCGTCGCAAGAAGGATCCCCGCAACCGGGCTGACCACCGCCAAGGCGGTGACGGCGAGTACGCCGAACGCTACCTCCATGCGGCGTACCGCAGCGAGCGTCGGCCGATGCATCAGCTCGTAGGGGTTGGCCGTAACGGGGAGCTCTGGAATGCGCTGAATCGGCTCCATGCCGAGCATCACTGAGGCGATCAGGATCTTCACAAACTGTGGATGCTCAATGCGGTAGTTGTCCTCAAGCAAGATCGCAGGGTTTCCGGTGCGAATCTCGTCGGCCAAGATCTGGCCAGCGCGCATGTAGTCATCCTCATCGAAGTCGATTGGGAGTCGCGCCGCCTGCTGGTGCAGGAGCAGCGAGAGGGCGGTGATCAGTCCGACGGCGCCGAGCCTAAGGGCTTGGGATGAGCGGGTCATGCGGGCAGGTTAGCCGCCGACGCGGTATCGAGGAGCCACGTTGCCGTGGGGATCAGTGCCCCCTTCGCTGGTGCGTCGGCCACCGCTGTGGAGTTGTTGAAGATGCGCGCGAGTGCCTCGGCCTTGCCGGCGCCTGGGGCGAGGGCAATCACCGCGCGTGCACTGACAAGCACGCCGAGCGAGAAGGAGAGGCGCGGCACGTGCGGCTCAATGTGTGTTGGGGCTGGTACTCCTGCGGCAACTTGCGCCCCCTCTAGCGCGAGCGGGGAGCCAGGGAAGACGCTCAAGCAGTGCCCATCGCCGCCAATGCCGATCAGCACCAGGTCGAAGATGGGGAAGCCCGTCGGCGTGTGCGGAACCCCAGCAGCTCGCAGCTCCTCGAGATAGGCGCTCACCGCGGTTGGCGCATCGGCGGCAGTCGTGGGCCAGGGGTGAACAGCGCTGGGGGAGAGTGGGGAGGGTGCCCCATCAGCGCTCGCGCTCAGCAGTTGTGCGTCGAGCGGGGAGACGTTCGAGAGCGGGTCAGCACGTGGCACGAAGCGGTCATCACCGAACCAGATCTGCGTTTGTGCCCATGGCATTCGGTCGGCTCGTGAGGGTTCGCGCAGCGCGCGATAGAGCGCCGCAGGAGTTGAACCCCCCGTTGTGCAGAGGTGAAAGACGCCGCGCGCGGCAACGGCGGCGGTCGCCGCCTCGATGATCTGGTCCGCAGCTGCTTCTGCAACGCCCTGGGCGTCGACGAGCACGCGAACCGTAGGGAGGCTCATCCGATCAGCGCGCTCATGGTGCGAAGGATCGCCGGCGAGAGAGGATCAACTTCGCCAAATTCGAGCGACTCACTCAGCAGCGTCGCCTCGGTCCAACGTGGTGCCTGGAAGGTTCGCTCATGCACCACGGCCCCGTTGATCTTTGCGATTGCACGGGTTGAGGTGGAATCGGCACGTACCTCAAGATCGAAGTGATCGCCTCGCCGATCAGCAGCAATGCGTACCGCGATCGTTGTACCAGCACCGAGCACCGACTCAACGAGGTTCAACTCAACGGCAATTGCGTGACGTAGTGGGTCATGCAGCTCGGCACGCCATCCTGGGCCCTCTCCTAAGTGCAGTGGCGTCTTAATTGAAGCCTTAAGCCGTGAGGCGAGCCACGCCACGTGATAGGCGGGGCGTACGACATTGATCGACGCGCTGGAGCCCTTTCCGCCTGAGTAGTCAATGGAGATCTTGTTGATGGCACTGAGGAATGGGGTCGCCGCCTCTTCGTCGAACATCGTGGCGATAGAGTCGCGCCAACGCCCCTGGCGCAGTAGTGCGAAGTCGGTGAGTGCGACACCGGCGCTCTCAGCTGCGGCGAAGAGGGTGCGAATGGTTGCGAGGCCATCGCTCGGTTGCGTTGCACCATCAATAATCACGCGGTCAACTCCGCGCAAGAGTTGACGAACGTCGTTCTCGGCTGCGTTTACTGGGGCATCCCACCAGAGAAGCGTCGGTAGATCATGGAGGGAGAGCGGCGGCACGATGCTTGCGAGGTGATGCGCCGCAGGGCCACCAACATCAATCCAGAGCAACTCGGTGCATGCCGAGGTGCCGTCGCCGCGTGGTGTCACTGCGCAAAACACTTCAAGTCGTGCAGCGAAGGTGGCGGGACCCTCTGGGTCACGCGGAACAATGAAGAGGGTGCGCGATGGGTTGCGCGGCAACGTCGCCAAGATGGAGGCCGCGTGCGCGGCGCGTTCGGCACCGTTGGCAACAACGGCAAGGTTCATCACGCCGGTGCGTACCGCAATCGGCTCGGCCGTGGTTGCGTCGGCAGGCGAGTCAGAGACAAGGAAGCGGCGCGCCTCGCTGCTCGCCCAGAGCTTGGCGAGGAGGGCGTCAGCCTCAGCAACGGTGGTGGCGCTTGAAGACCAGCGGAGTGACGAAGCGAGGATGGAGTTGAGGCTCATCGGTGTTGCGCCTCTACCGGCTTAGAGGCGGCGCCAGCGGCGCCCCTCTCGGGTGAGGAGCTCGTCTGCGGCCTCGGGGCCCCAGGTGCCCGATGTGTAGTTCGGCATCTCTGGCTCGGCGCCGGCGATCCAGGCATCGATGATTGGATCGACGATCCGCCAGGCCGCCTCAACCTCGTCGGCGCGCGTGAAGAGCGACGCGTCGCCCAACAGTGCGTCAAGGATCAGCGTCTCGTAGGCGTCGGGGCTCTCCACAGTGAAGGCCGATCCGTAGGCGAAGTCCATGTTCACTGGGCGAACGTCGATCCCAAGACCAGGGACCTTCGCCGCGAAGCGCATGAGGATCCCCTCGTCAGGCTGAATGCGAATGACGAGGAGGTTCGGCTCCGGCTCATCGCCGACCGTAGGGAAGAGGCGCTGTGGAACATCCTTGAACTGGATGGCGATCTCGGTGGCCCGCTTTGGGAGACGCTTTCCGGCACGCAGGTAGAAGGGGACACCGGCCCAGCGCCAGTCATCAATCTCCAGGCGTGCGGCGACGAAGGTTTCGGTTTCGCTCTCGGGGTCAACAGCAGGTTCGCTGCGATAGCCCGTCGCCTCGGTCGCCCCAACCCAGCCTGGCCCGTATTGGCCGCGAACTACCGACTGATCAACCTTCTCAACAGGGATCGGGCGGATGGCGCGGAGCACCTTGACCTTCTCGTCGCGCAGGGCATCGGCCTCAAGGTTTGCCGGTGGCTCCATTGCCACCAGCGTCAGAAGCTGGAGTAGATGGTTCTGCAGGATGTCGCGCAGCGCGCCCGTCTCTTCATAGAATGCGCCGCGACCCTCCACACCGATCGACTCGGCCACCGTGATCTGCACATGGTCGATGTAGCGGCGGTGCCAGATCGGCTCAAAGATCAGGTTGCCGAAGCGGAAGATCAGAATGTTGCGCACCGTCTCCTTGCCCAGGTAGTGGTCGATGCGATAGACCTGCGACTCACGGAAGACCTTGCCAACCTCGCGGTTGAGCTTGACCGCCGTCTCAAGGTCGCGGCCGAACGGCTTCTCGATGACGATGCGACGCCAGCCTCCATCGGCCGTCTCGTGGTCAAGGCCCGCAGCACCAAGGCTCCGCACAATCTCTGGGAACGATGAGGCCGGTGTCGCGAGGTAGTAGAGGCGATTCCCATCGGTGCCGGACTCGGTGTCGATAGCGGCGAGCTTGGTCGACAGCGACGCGTATGCCGCTGGCTCGTCAAAACCACCCTGGTGGTAGGTGATGCGCGCAGCGAACGTCGCCCATCGCTCTTCGTCTACTGGGGTGATCCGCGCATGCTTATCGAGTGAGGCGCGCAGCGCGGTGCGGATCTCCTGATCACTGAACGGGCGTCGGCCGAAGCAGACGAGTGCGAATCGCTCTGGGAGCAGGTTGCCAACCCAGAGGTGGAAGAGCGCTGGGACAACCTTGCGGTGCGCGAGGTCACCCGTTGCACCAAAGAGAACCACCACATGCGGATCAGGAACGCGCTCGATGCGCAGTCCTGCGCGAAGTGGGTTCTTCGCCCCCTTCTTCGCCGCAGGCTTTCGCGTCTTCTTGCCGAGTCGAAGATCGCGAATTGTTGCGTGCCCCTCAGGGGGCGTTTGCGGACTCACTCCGACTTCACCGAGTGGCCACCGAACTGATTGCGCAGTGCGGCGAGCACCTTTGCTGAGTACGAGTCGTCCTGTCGTGAACGGAAGCGCGTCAGCAGTGAGAGTGTGATGAGCGGCGCTGGTACATCAAGGTCGATCGCCTCCTGCACCGTCCAGCGTCCTTCGCCGGAGTCGGCAACCCAGCCCTTGATCCCCTTCAGGTCGCTCCCCTCAGCGCGGAAGGCGCGCGCGGCCAGCTCAAGGAGCCAGCTGCGAACGACTGAGCCCTGCATCCAGAGATCGCTCACCTTGGCGAGGTCAAGCTCGTAGCGCGACTTCGCGAGGATCTCGAACCCTTCGGCGTATGACTGCATCATTCCGTACTCGATGCCGTTGTGGACCATCTTTACGTAGTGGCCGGCGCCGGAGCCGCCGCAGTGCATGTAGCCATCCTTTGGTGCAAGCGTGATAAAGATCGGCTCGAGTGCCTTCACTGGTGCGGCGTCGCCGCCGACCATCATGCAGTACCCGTTCTCGAGACCCCAGACGCCGCCCGAGGTTCCGGCGTCAATGAAGTGAATGCCGTGACCGGCAAGCTTCTCGTGTCGGCGGATGGTGTCGTGGAAGTTGGAGTTACCACCATCAATGATGGTGTCGCCCTTGGTGAGGAGGGGGATCAACTCGTCGATCATTGCCTCGGTCGCATCGCCGCTTGGCACCATGACCCAGACGCGCTTTGGGGAGGTGAGGCTGTCGACCAGCTCCTTCACGGTGTAGGTCGGCTTGGCACCCTCCTTGGCGACCTCGTCGGTCTTCTCGCGGGAGCGGTTCCAAATTGCGACATCGTGGCCGTTTCGGACCAGTCGCTTCACCATATTGGCGCCCATCTTGCCGAGGCCGATGAATCCGATCTGCATGATCTCCCCCTTCACTATTGGTGGTTGTACTTCCCGATGCTAGCGAACTGCGAGCACCCGTTCGATGAGCGCCGTGAGGCGCGTGAGCCCAGCGTCTGGATCGTCGCCCAGATGCACCCGCAGCACGGGGAGCCCGTGGTCCGCCAGTGAGCGCACATCCCCGAGCGCCTGAGCGTCAATCAGCTGGCCGAAGCTGTACGGCCGCCCCGGAATCGCGAGGTCGCGCGGGTGTCCAGCCACGATCTGCAGGAACCAGCCGATCGGCGCCCCACCCTTATGGAGCTGCCCGGTGGAGTGCAGAAAGCGGGGCCCAATGCCGACGGTGGTGGCTCGCCCGGTTGTGTCGCGCAGGGCGAGGCGAAGCTTGGTCAACGCTGCGGTGCGTGCCGGCGTGGTGGCGATGTACGCCTGAATGCCGATGTAGCCGTTGGCACCGAGCCGATCAAGCTGGCCGGCGATGAGCCGCTCTGCGTCATCGGCGAATGCAGCGGGGAGCGTGTCATCGGCCCAGATCTGCAGCCCATCAACTGAGCACTTGGCTGGAAGCTCTGGGAGCGCACCCTTTGCGGCAAGTTCAGCCAAAACGTTCGCGGTGTTCGTCTTCGACTCGGTGACGTTCGGCTCATCGAATGGATTGATGTTCAGTGCGGCACCAGCAAACGCCGTGGCAACCTCCCAGCGTACGAACTCTCCACCAAGATCGATGCGGTCGTTGAGGGTCCACTCCACCACTGGGTGACCGGCTGCCGCGAGTGCGTCGAGTCGCGCGTCAACGGCAGAGCCATCGGCGCAACGTGGTGCAACGCCGCCATCCAAAGTGATGCGCACAAAGAGTCGGTCGTCGCCGTATGCGTTCACGGCACCGAGTGGTTCACCATCAACGGGCACAACGCCAACGCCGTGCTTACCGGTGCTCTCAGCGACGAGCTGCTCTGCCCAGGCGCCGAAGCCATCGATCGGTTCGTCGACGATGAGAGTCATCTTGTCGCGACCCTCACGAGCGAGCGCGCCCATGATGCAGCCGAGTGCGAGTGCGTGATTTCCCGCTGGCTCTGGATCGCGGCTCTGCGCAATGGCTGCGCTCCCCGACGCGAGGAGTGGATCAAGATCGATACCAAGAAGCGCCGCTGGCACAAGGCCAACGAAGCTGAGTGCGGAGTAGCGGCCACCAATGTCGGCAGGATTCAAGAAGAGGCGACTCGTATCGACCACCTTGGTGACTCCGTCAACGCACGGCGACGGGTCACTGATTGCAGCGAAGTTTGCCGTTGGCTCCTGTGAGGAGCCGCTTGCGGCGAGTTGCTGCTTATTCAACTCGTACGCGTATGCGGCGAAGGAGAGCGTCTCAGTAGTAGTGCCCGACTTGCTCGCGAGCAAGTAGTAGCTGCTCTCTGGCTTCAGGCCAGCGACGGCAGCGTGGACCGCCTCGGGGTCGGTCGAGTCACAGATGCGCGCTTTGCCCCAGTCGGTGATGTCGGCGAATGCGCGCGCGAGTACTTCAGGGGCAAGCGACGAGCCGCCCATACCGGCAACAACAAAGTCGGTAACGCGCGTGGCGGCACCAGTGACCGGTGATTCACCGAACGCCTCAAGCGACGGAATCTCTGTGGTGAAGTACTCAGGGGCATCGAGCCAACCGAGACGATTCGCAATCTTCTCCTGAACCTCTGCATCGTTGCTCCAAAGGGATGCGTCACGCGCGGCAAGTCGAACCGCCCACTCGCCGGTGCGTGCACGGTCAAAGGTGCTCTCGATTGCTGCAAGGTCTGAGGCTCGGCCAATGCGCGCGCGGAACGGGAGTCGTGGTTCGCTGCTCATGACTGCTCCTCCTCAATGTCGGCGACCTTGGCCGTGCGGCGGAGGTATCGCTCTTCGCTACTTGGTTCGGACTGCAAGAAGGCGGCGAGCGTTTCAAGCGCCGTCTCAAGCGTGATGAGGTTTGCGCCGAAGGCAAGCACGTTCATATCGTCATGCACCACACCCTGCCGGGCCGAAGCTGGATCGTGGGCGATCGAAGCACGAATGCCGTGGAACTTATTGGCAGCGATCGTCACGCCGATTCCTGAGCCACAGATCACCAGGCCGCGATCGGCCTGGCCGGAGATCATGCGCTCCGCCACCGCGCGTGCGGAGTCGGGGTAGTCGTCGGTCGGGTCGCTCCCGTCACCGCCGAGGTCGGCAACGCTCCAGTCAGGCGCGATCTCCGCAACGCGGGCAACGATCGCTGCCTTGAGAGCGGCTCCGGCGTGATCGGCGGCGATGGCGAGTCGGCGGCCCACCTCAGCGAACCTGATGCCCGTCGTGCAGGTGTGGCGTTGGAACGACGCCGTGCACGCTGCCCGCGAGCACGCCCTTGGCGATCTCCACGATGCGCTCTGGGGTGAAACCGAACTCCTTGAAGAGGGTTGGCGCTGGGGCCGATGCGCCGAAGCGGTCCATCGCAATGATGGCGCCGTCGGTGCCCGACCAGCGATCCCAGCCGAGGCTCACACCCGCCTCAATAGCGACGCGTGCACGCAGTGCAGCTGGCAGTACCGACTCGCGGTACGCCGCATCCTGCTCGCCGAAGAGTTCAGGGCAGGGCATCGAAACAACGCGCGTTGGTGTGCCGGCCGCCTCGAGCTGCTCCGCCGCCGCAACGGCGAGGTGCAACTCAGAGCCCGTCGAAATCAAGATCATCTTCGCGGCACCCGTCGCCTCGCGAAGCACATACGCTCCGCGTCGTACGCCAGCCGCTGCACCGGTAATGGAGCCAGCAAGCACCGGCAGCTTCTGTCGGGTGAAGGCGAGCACCGTTGGTGCATGTCGTCGTTCAACGGCAACACCCCACGCCGCAGCGGCCTCATTCGGATCACCAGGTCGGAAGAAGCGCACGTTTGGAATTGCGCGCAACGCGGCGTAGTGCTCAACCGGCTGGTGTGTTGGACCATCTTCACCGAGACCAATTGAGTCGTGCGTGAAGACGAAGATGCTGCCGAGGTTTGCGAGCGCTGCGAGACGGAGTGCGCCACGCAGGTAATCGCTGAACGTGAGGAACGTTGCAACGAATGGGATCAGACCACCGTGGTACGAGATGCCGTTCGCAATCGCCGCCATTGCGTGCTCGCGCACGCCGTAGCTAATGTTGCGCCCCGACTCGGTGGCGGTGAACTTGCCACCACCATGAATGTCGGTGAGGTTTGACTCTGAGAGGTCGGCGCTGCCGCCGATCAACTCTGGAAGAACGGCACCAAGCGCGGTGATGCTCGACTGGCTGACGTTGCGCGTTGGCGCATCGCCACCAATCTCGTACTTCGGTAGCGCGCTCTCCCAGCCGGCTGGGAGTGTTCCCGCCATGCGGCGCTGCAACTCAGCGGCCTCGGCCGGGAAGGCGGTGGCGTAGGCGAGCAGCTGCTTGGCGTGCTCGGCAACGAGCGTGGCACCGTGATTGCTGCGCTCTTTATAGAGGGCGGCAACATCGGCAGGCACTGCAAAGGTTGCCTCTGGGTCAACACCATAGGCGGCCTTGGTGAGCTTCACCTCATCAGGACCGAGTGGTGCGCCGTGTGACTTCTGGCTCCCCGCCTTGTTTGGTGAACCGAAGCCGATGACGGTTCGCACTGCGATGAGGCTTGGTCGCTCGTCGGCAATTGCCCAATCAATAGCGCGATCGATGGCCTCGATGTCGTTGCCATCCTCAACGCGAGCGGTGTGCCAGCCGTAGGCATCAAAGCGCTTCAACACATCCTCGGACCAGGCGGTCGAGGTTGGTCCGTCGAGCTGAATGAGGTTGTCGTCCCAGAGGTAGATCAACTTGCTGAGCTTCAAGTGCCCCGCGAGCGAAGCGGCCTCAGAGGCGATCCCCTCCTGAAGATCGCCATCAGAGACGATGGCGAAGACGCGGTGGTCAATGACGGTGTGTCCTGGGCGGTTGAACTCCTCGGCGAGGCGGCGCTCTGCGATCGCCATACCAACGCCGTTCGCGAACCCTTGGCCGAGTGGGCCGGTGGTGGCCTCGACGCCGGCGGTCAGACCAAACTCTGGGTGCCCAGGGGTCAGTGAGCCCCACTGGCGGAACGCCTTGAGGTCGTCGAGCGTGAGGCCGTAGCCGGCGAGATGAATGAGCGAATAGAGGAGCGCGCTCGCATGTCCGTTGGAGAGCACGAAACGGTCGCGGTTGAACCAGCTCGGCGTTGCTGGTGCATGGCGAAGGTGTCGTGACCAGATCGTGTGTGCCATCGGTGCGCAGCCCATTGGGGCGCCTGGGTGTCCACTGTTGGCCGCCTGCACCGTATCAATGGCGAGGGTGCGAATCGTCGTAACGGCCGACTGGTCGAGGCGCTGATCCATGGGTCTCTCCATCCATCACTAGGCAGGTGGGCCGTCGGCGCGGAGTTGCTCACGTGCGCCTCGGTGCTGCAGGGAGATTGTAGACTCACTGCACGTGCGCCGTTGCAACCGAGTGGCAACGCGGCGCTGCCCGCCAAAGGAGGAGTTATGTCGGGATCTACCTCGCCTGCCGCCGTTCAGGCCACCGGGATCGGCCGCGTCTTTTCGGCGAAGGGCGGCCCCGTCACCGCGCTGGACGGCATTGACCTGCGCATTGAACCTGGCGAGCTCTTCGGGGTCCTTGGCCCAAACGGCGCAGGTAAGAGCACGCTGATCAAGATTCTGAGCACCCTTCTCCTTCCGAGTACCGGATCCGCCTCAATCTTTGGCCTCGATGTGGTCACCGAAACAGCACGCGTGCGCCGGATCATGAACCTGGTCGCCGGCGGTGACTTTTCTGGGTACGGCCTGTTGACGGTTCGTGAGCAGCTGGCGATGTTTGCCCAGTTCTACGGCCTGCCGTATCGCGAGGGGATGGCGAAGGTTGATGCGCAGCTCGCCTCGTTCGGCATTGAAGAGATTCGCGATCGAAAGATCAGCGCTCTCTCAACAGGCCAACGCCAGAAGTTGAACTTCGCACGGTCGTTCTTGAATGACCCATGGATCCTCTTCCTTGATGAGCCAACCATTGGCCTCGACGTCTCGGCCGCGCGCGATGTGCGCGATCGCGTGCGCGCCTTCCAAGCGGAACAGCCTGGGCGGACCGTTCTCTTGACGACGCACTACATGGCCGAGGCAGATGAGATGTGCGACCGCATCGCTATCGTCGATCATGGGCGCATCTTGGCGCAGGGGACACCAACAGAGTTGAAGCGCATGGTGCAGAAGGATGCACTCTTTGTCGTTGGCATTGACGCACTCCCTGCATCGATGTCGTTGGACTCGTTGCGCGCGCTCCCTGGCGTGATCTCAGTCGCGGCGCGAGATGCCGATGGTAGCGACGCCTCTGGCGTCGGATCGCCAATGCGACGGCTCGCAATCGGCCTCAAGGAAGATGGCGCACTCGGCGGCGTGATCAGTGCGCTTGCTGCAGGTGGCGCACACCTGCAAGAGATCTCCAAGAGTGAACCAACCCTGGAAGAGGTCTTCGTGCAACTGGTTGGTCGCGGGATCAGCGAATCAGATGAGGCGAGCAATGGGGAGTAGCGTTGTCGGCGCAGAGGCCGCTGCACTTATCTCGCGCATTCATGAAGAGACCAGCTGGAGCTTGGGGCGCCGAATCCGTCACGCCTTTGTCTCGGTGGTGGCACGCGCCTATCCGCGCGTGATCGGCGCAGCACGCGAACCATCATGGCTCTTCTTTGATCTGGTCTTCCCGATTCTCGGCATGTGCTCGATCGTCTTCCTGCTTCGCTCACGCGGGGTGGATGAGGCCTGGATCGCCTCCACGATCTTGGCGACGGCACTCCTCTCCTTCTGGATCTCCGTGGTCTGGATGATGGGAGCGCAGTTCCACTGGGAGCGTGACTCCGGGAACCTTCTCCTCTACATCACCGCCCCTGTTGGCCTCGGCGCAATTGCGCTCGGGATGGCGATCGGCGGTGCCCTTGGCGTGGTCATTCGAGCGGTGATCATCACCGTGGCGGGCGTGCTCCTTTTCGGTGCGAAGTACCAGGTCGCCGACCCGTTCCTCCTTGCGCTGGTGATTTTGGCGGGGGTCGCGGCGATGTACTCGCTTGGCGTCTGCCTCTCGTCGGTCTTCCTGATCTCCGGTCGCGAAGCAGATCACCTCGGCAGCCTCTTGAACGAGCCGATGCAACTCCTCGGCGGCGTCTACGCACCAGTGCGCTCCATGGGCACGGTCGGGGTGGTCGCGCTCGGAATCTTGCCGCTCGCCCCAGCGATTGATGCGCTCCGCCAGGTTGCGGTGCCACAACTCGCCGCAACGGGGATCTTGCCCGTAGGTGTGGAGCTGCTGATTCTCTTGGTGATGACGATCGTGTTCGGCGTGATCGGGCGAGTGCTACTCGCGCACATTGAACGGGTCGGTCGAGCTGGTGGAAAGTTGTTGGCGCGTGCGGATTAGCGCAGGTTCTACACCAGAGGTGCGCCCGTTCGGTCCGTTGCGTGGCGGCGCTGCCGATGCCGCGCGCTCTCTAGTCGCCTCGGCGCGACTCGCGTGGGCGATTGAGGGGAACTGGGCGCAGCCGGTCTACCTTGCGGCATTCCTCATCGTGCGACCACTCGCGTTTCTTGGACTCTTTCTCGCCGTGCTCAGCATCGGTGGCTCACTGAACGTTGCGACGATTGGGTTTGTGGTGATCGGCCAGGCCGTCTTCCAGATTGTGAGCGCCGCACTCGAAGGCCCAACGCATGCGCTCCTCGACGATCGCGAGCGCTATCGCACCATTCGCTACATCTTTGCAACGCCATCGTCACTGCTCCCTGTCTCCATTGGTCGCTCGCTGGTGAAGGCGAGCATTGCGGGGTTTAGTGCGCTCGTTGTGATCGGCGCAGGGATGCTGCTCGGCGTACCGATGCGTGCCGGTGGACCTGACCTGCTGCTCTTCGCGGCGGTGCTCCCACTTGGGCTCCTCTCGGTTGTTGGGCTTGGCATCGTCCTCGGCGGTCTCTGTGTGCAGCTCCGCAATGACGCGTGGTCGTATCCAGAGGCGGTCTCATCAACCGTCTTCCTGCTCTGCGGTGCGATCTTCCCGCTCGAGGTGCTGCCAGGACCGGTGCAAAACATCGCCGCAGCACTTCCGATCACCTGGTGGATCGAGGGACTGCGCCGCGCACTGCTCGGCACCACCTCACCAGGTATCCTCGGCACCATGCCCACCAACGAGCTCCTGCTCATCCTTGCCGTGGGTACCGCGGTGATTTGGCTCATCTCACCACGCCTCTTCGTGGCAGGGATCGACCGTGCCCGTGAAAAGGGGCAGCTCGACCAGAACACCGCTTCGTGAGCCGCGCCCCACTCAGCGTCCGTGCCGTCGCTGAACTTGGCGTGCTCGTTGCCATGGCGACCTGGGCCGTTAACTTCACCGTTGTTAAATCGGCGGTACTGGTTTGGCCTGTGCTCCCGTTCTCTGCCATTCGCATCACTGCGGCTGGCATCTTGGTGCTCGGTTGGGCAGTCATGCGCGGTGCAAACTTCCGCATGGCACGTCGCGACCTGCTTGCCGCTGCACTCTTTGGTGTGATCGGGCAGGGCCTGTATCAACTCCTCTGGGCCGGTGCCTTCGGCACTATTAATGCGGGCACCAGCGCGCTCCTCATTGCGGTGACGCCGTTTCTCACGGCGATCCTCGCCTCCCTGCTGCGCATCGATCCACTGAAGCCTGCGGTTGCCGTTGGCGGCATCATTGCCTTCGCTGGTGTTGTGGCCGTTGCCCTTGGTGAAGGGGCAGGCGCATTCGGTGGCGAGACCACCGGCGTCCTGATGACACTCGCCGCTGCGGTCTGTTGGGCGGCGTATCTGCTTGCAGGCGCACGCGTTATTCCGCGCGTTGGCGCAATTGCCTGGACCGCCTGGAGCATGATCTTCGGTGGCGGTGCGCTCTTCATCTCCGCGATTGCCGCTGGGCAATTCGACGGGCTTGCCGCGCCACCACCAGCCGCCATCTTCGGCCTGGTCTTCTCCACCCTCGGCTCGAGCAGCTTGGCCAACGTCCTGTATTTCATGGCGGTGCCGATCGTTGGCGTGTCACGCGTCGCCAGTTTCCAGTTGCTCGTGCCGTTCCTCGCCGTCGTTGTCTCCGCCGCTGTGCTCAGCGAGGCCCTCGAGCCGATCCAAGCGTTCGGCGGCGCGCTCATCCTCTTGGGCATCTGGGCAGGGCGCCAAACCAGTCTCCCGTTCCGCCGCCGCCTGCGATAGACTCCGTCAGGCTCGTTCGGGAATCCCCGAACGCCCCACCTTGAGTGTTGGAGGGAGAGCGACCAATGACGACGAAGTTCGTATTCGTCACTGGTGGTGTCACCTCCTCCCTCGGTAAAGGAATCACCGCCGCCTCTGTCGGCCTCCTCCTCAAAGCGCGCGGTCTGCGCATCTCCGTCATCAAGCTCGACCCCTACCTCAACGTTGACCCAGGCACGATGTCGCCCTATCAGCACGGCGAGGTCTTCATCACCGACGACGGCGCCGAGACCGACCTCGACCTCGGGCACTACGAGCGCTTCATCGACGTCAACCTTTCGCAGGCATCCAACGTCACCACGGGGCGCATCTACTCCACCGTGATCGCACGCGAGCGCCGCGGCGACTATCTCGGCGGCACGGTGCAGGTCATTCCGCATATCACCAACGAGATCAAGGAGCGCGTGCTGCGCCTCAGTGGCGACGACGTCGATGTGGTGATCGTAGAAGTTGGCGGCACCGTTGGTGACATTGAGTCACTGCCGTTCATTGAGGCGATCCGACAGCTCAAGAAGGATGTTGGCCGCGGCAACTCGCTCTACATTCACGTCACGCTGCTCCCAGAACTCGCCGCCACCGGTGAGCTGAAGACGAAGCCAACTCAGCACTCGGTGAAGGAGCTGCGCGGCAGCGGCATTCAGCCCGACATCATCATTTTGCGCGCCGACCATCCTGTTCCCGATGACGTGCGCGAAAAGATCGCCCTCTTCACCGACGTTGCCGTTGAGGCGGTCGTTCCCGCCACCACCGCGCGCACCATCTATGAGGTGCCGCTGCAGTTCGAGAAGTTTGGCCTTGGCGACCTGGTCGTGCGCGAGCTTGGTCTTCCCGCCACTACGCCAGACCTCTCGCGTTGGGAGAAGCTCGCCGCCGAGATCGTTGCTGAGAAGCCGGCGGTTGAGATCGCCATCGTCGGCAAGTACACCGAACTTCCTGATGCCTACCTCTCGGTTACCGAAGCGCTGCGCCACGCAGGATGGGCGCACGGCGTGGATGTGCGCATCCGTTGGGTGAATGCTGAGCGACTCGATGACGCCGAACCTGCTGTCCTCTCCGCAGAACTTGCTGGCGTGCACGGCATCTTGGTGCCAGGCGGCTACGGCTACCGCGGCATTGAAGGGAAGATCCGCGCAGCGCACATGGCGCGCACGGAGCGCATTCCGTACCTTGGCCTCTGCCTTGGCCTGCAGATTGCAGTAATTGACTTCGCGCGTGAAGCACTCGGCTCCAGCGATGCGAACTCCACCGAGTTCGACATGTTCACCAAGAACCCAGTGATCGACTTCACCCCCGATCAGCGCGGTGTGGAAGAGAAGGGGGGCACACAGCGCCTCGGCCTCTATCCCGCCAAGCTCACGCCGGGGAGCCGCGCCGCCACCGTCTACGGCGCCGAGGTGGTGTACGAGCGACACCGCCACCGCTTCGAGGTTGCCAACCGATTCAAGCCGCAGCTTGAGGCGGCCGGGATGCGCTTCACTGGCGTGTCACCAGACAGCCGCCTTGTTGAGATCATTGAGCTTGCCGATCACCCGTGGTTTGTGGCCAGCCAGTTCCACCCAGAATTCACCAGTCGACCACTTCGCCCGAACCCGCTCTTTGACGGGTTCGTGGGCGCCGCTGTCGCACTACGCGACGGGCGCCTCGCCTCGTACACCCCACGAGTGGTTGGGGTGCGCGATGATGAGGCGGCAAATGCCGAGCGAAGTCGTGCCGTCGAGGCCGCCGCCACGAAGGCGGCAAAGCGCAGCAACGGTTCAAACGCGTAATCGCCCATAATCGGGCTAATCCATTAAGTATTGAGGGGGCGCTATGAAGTTCTTCTTGGACACCGCTGACATCGAAGAGATCAAGACTGGGATCAAGTGGGGCGTCGTTGATGGCGTCACCACGAACCCGTCGCTCTACGCGAAGGTTGGCGGCTCGTACGAGGAGATCCTGAAGGAGATCTGCGGCCTGACCAAGGGCCCGGTCTCTGCAGAGGTCATCAGCGATGACGCTGACGGCATGGTTAAGGAGGGTCTAGCCTTCGCGAAGATCGCTCCAAACATTGTGGTCAAGGTTGCCCTCACCACCGCCGGACTCGAGGCCATTAGCCGCCTCGCCGCCGAGGGGATCAAGACGAACTGCACCCTGATCTTCACGGCGAACCAGGGGCTCATGGCGGCGAAGGCGGGTGCCTCGCTGATCAGCCCATTTGTCGGCCGACTCGACGACATCAACGAAGACGGCATGATCGTGATCCAGGAGCTCGCCGAGATCTTCGCGAACTACGAGGGGCTCGATCACTGCGAGATCCTCGCCGCCTCGATCCGACACCCACGACACGTCACAGAGTCAGCACTGGCAGGGGCACACGTTGCAACGATGCCTCTCAAGGTGTTGGAGCAGATGACGAAGCATCCACTCACCGAGAAGGGGATCGCGATCTTCAAGTCAGACTGGGCGAAGGCGACCTCCGGAAAGTAGTCACGGGCCCGAAACCGCGGGCTCTTGACGAGCGGCAACGGCTGCCGTAGAGTTCTCTCATCCCCCCCGATCTGCACAGCGAACGCGGCGCAGTTTCGCGTACCGGGGATGTATCCACCCACAGGTAGAGGAAGGTATCCAACTGATATGAACGACGGACGAAACCGCGGCCCACGACGACCACCCCGCCGCGGCGGACCAAACCCAAACTCGATGCGCATGCCACAGGGCGCGCTGCCGGCCGATGTCGAGGTGCTCTCTGAGGCCGACCTCGCCGCCGAAGGCCTCGTCACCTTTGCCGCACTCGCCAACATGAAAGCGACCGAGCTCATCGCCGCAGCGAAGAAGCTCGGCGTTGAAGCTACCCAGCAAGAGGAGCTCTCCGCTGTTATCCAGAAGGTCCTCACGGCGCAGGCCGATGAACAGGGTCAGATCTGGGCCGAGGGAATCCTTGAAATTGTCGATGACGGCTACGGCTTCATTCGACGCAACGGCCTTCTTCCAAGCGCCGATGATGTGTATGTTCCATCGCCAATGGTGCGCCGTCTCGGCTTGCGCCAGGGCGACACGATCGGTGGCGTCATTCGTGCACCGCGCGAAGGCGAGAAGTTCTGGGGGATGCTCCGCATTGAGATCGTCTCCGGCACCGACCCAGAGTCGGCGCGACAGCGTCCGCACTTCGGCGATCTCACACCGATTCACCCGATTGAGTTGATCAACCTTGAGACGGTTCCCTCGAACCTCTCGCAGCGGCTCATCAACCTGGTCAACCCACTCGGCAAGGGACAGCGCGCCCTGATCGTTTCGCCACCGAAGGCCGGTAAGACGAGCCTGCTGAAGCAGATCGCCCAAGGCGTCACGGCGAACTACCCAGAGATCTCCCTGATGGTCTGCCTCATTGGCGAGCGACCAGAAGAGGTCACCGACATGCGCCGCTCCGTGAAGGGCGAGGTCATCTCGTCGACCTTCGACGAGCCAACCGAGAACCACACCCATGTCGCCGAGATGGCGCTCGAGATTGCGAAGCGCCGCACCGAGGCTGGTGCCGACGTCGTCGTGCTGCTCGACTCCATCACACGACTGGCACGTGCCTACAACTTGGCGCTCCCACCATCCGGACGAACGCTCTCGGGCGGTATCGACCCAATCGCCCTCTACCCACCGAAGCGCTTCTTCGGTGCCGCACGAAAGCTCGAAGAGGGTGGCTCCCTCACCATCATCGGCACCTGCTTGGTCGACACCGGCTCGAAGATGGACGACGTGATCTACGAAGAGTTCAAGGGGACGGGTAACTCCGAACTTGTGCTCGACCGTAAGTTGGCCGAGAAGCGCATCTTTCCGGCGATCGACGTGCAGCGCTCCGGCACCCGTCGCGAGGAGCTCCTCCTTGATGAGGGGACCCTCAAGATGGTCTGGACGATGCGCCGCATGCTCTCCGCCGTTGGCGCGAATGAGGGGATCGAGTTGCTCCTCAATCGCATCGCGAAGACAGAGTCGAATGCCCAGTTCCTCGCCTCGCTCACCAAGGGAACCGAGGGGTCAAACCCCTCGTAGTCCACGCACGAGGCACAGCGTGTGCCAGGGTGCCCCGCTCGGCGGCATAGCCGAGGGGTAGACTAAGGCGGAGATCGGAGGCTGGAATGCCAGATGTGAAACGCCAAAAAACGTCTGCCCGCGGTTCCTTGCATCGCAATGTGCGAGCTGGAAGCCCCACCTTCCGCCTCGCTGCGGCCATCCGCCGCCGCCTCCTCGCCTTCGGATCACTCCTTGAGCGCAGTGGTGAGCGTGCCATTCGGCTCAGCCTCTTCCGCGCTGGCGAGTTCCTGAAGCGCCCGCTCCCTCGACGGGTCCGAGTGCACCCAACGCTCGCGGCCCGTACGACCGGCATCGCGGTGGCCGCAATCGTCCACAAGGTCACCCCAGCCCTTGAAGAGCGCGGCATCCTTCGCTCACTCCGCCGTCGACGCCGCTCACTCGACTCCGGACTTCGCGCACTCGGTCGCGAGCCAGAGCGAGCGATGCCCGCCGTGATTGCAGGGCTGTTGAGCGTCGCAATCATCGCCAGCTTGCTCCCAGGGCCTATGGTCGATGCGCGCACCCAGGCGCTGAACGACGGTGGCATGAGCGTTGGAGCGGAGGCGGCCTACGAGCCGACGTTTACCACGGAGTGGGGCGGTACCGAGAACCCAGACCGTTTCGCATCTGATGGGATCGCCGAGAGCGCCGCTGTGAACGACGGCGTGCTCATTGGAGAGGCTGCAACAGAGAGCACCTTCTCCATGCGTGCGACCGAGGTGATCGCACAGGCCCCGGATCCAGTTGTTGCAACCTCAGCCATCGACGGCCCGATCTTCCTTGACGATGGAACCCTTGAGCTCCCCGCCGCGATCGACATTGTGGTCGCCGACGGCCGCGATCACGTACTAATTCATGTGGTTGCCCGTGGCGAGACCCTCGCCGCGATCGCGAAGCGCTACAAGATCTCCTCCATGGAGCTGATCTGGTCAAACGGCCTGCAGTCTGCCGACAATCCAGCCGTCGGAAAGCGTTTGCGCGTTCCCGATACCCGCGGCATCGTCGTTACGGTTCGTGAACATGAGACGCTTAAGTCGATCGCATCAAAGTATCGCGTCACACCGTCAGTCATTCGCACCTACAACAAGCTAAAGACAGCAGATCTTGTGTTGGGCATGATCCTCGTGCTTCCCGGTGGACGAGGCTCTGCGCTCCCAACATTTACGCGACCTGATGGACTCATCGGCTACACGGGACCAATTCCGTCGGTGTACAGCGGCGTGAAGTTCCGTTATCCCGTTCCAGGCGGTCGGTATGTGCGTGGATTCACACGCACGCACCTTGGTATGGATATCTCCAACGCCTACGGCGCGCCAATCGTTGCCGCAGGCGACGGTGTGGTGGTCTTCACCGGATGGCGCAACAACTGCGGCGGCTACCAGGTAATCGTTGCGCACGGCTCGAATCTCTACACCGGTTACTACCATCTCTCCGGCATCCTCGCGACCACGGGGCAGAAGGTGACGCGTGGAACTCGCATCGGGCGCATGGGCCAAACCGGCTGCGCGACCGGACCACACTTGCACTTCGTCGTCTCTCGTGGATTCCCGCTCGCGGGCTCCTCGACGCTCTACAACCCAGCGCGCTTCCTCCCCTAACGAAATGTTCCTTGACGTTGTAGAGATTCACCTGGCTGCTGGGCGTGGCGGCGATGGCGCATCAACGATGCGTCGTGAGTCGCATGTGCCGCGCGGCGGCCCAGATGGCGGCGATGGTGGACGCGGCGGCAGCATTTACGTTGCGGTTGATACCGGCCAGACGACGCTGCGCGACTTCGAGGTCAAACGCCGGTACGTTGCCGGCGACGCGAGCCAGGGTGGGAACAAGACGTCACACGGCAAGGCTGGGCGCGATCTGGTCATTGGGGTGCCGCCAGGCACGGCAATCTTTGACGCCAAGAGTGGAGACCTGATTGCGGACCTCGTTTCGCGAGAGCAGCATGTGCTGTTGGTTCGTGGTGGCCGCGGCGGCCTCGGGAATGCGCACTTCACCACGGCAACACACCAGGCGCCGCGCCACGCGCAAAAAGGTGAGCCAGGCGAACTGCGCGAGGTTCGATTCGAGCTACGCCTGATTGCTGACGTTGGCCTCGTCGGGCTACCGAACGCTGGGAAGTCCACACTCCTCGCCGCGCTCACGGCGGCGCAGCCGAAGATTGGCGACTACGCCTTCACCACCCTTGAGCCGAACCTCGGCGTACTAGAACTTGGCATCGATGATGGTCGCCGACCGACAATCGCCGATCTTCCAGGGCTGATCGAAGGGGCATCAATCGGTGCAGGTCTTGGCTTCGCCTTCTTGCGACACGCCTCTCGCACGCGCGTGCTGGTGCATGTGGTCGATGCCTCTACACCCGACCCGGTACGCGATGCCGCAATCATTCGGACGGAGTTAGAGGCACACAATCCGGCGCTGCTTGAGAAGACAACACTCGTCGCCCTCAACAAACTTGATCGACCTGAAGCGAAGGAGCGTGAGGCCGAACTCACCGCCGCATTCCGCGAGCTTGGCCTGCGCGTTCTGCCGATCTCAGCGGCGGGTGGCGAGCGTGGGGAGGGGATCGCAGCGCTTCGTGATGCCTTGGCCGACCTTCTCCCTGACGCAGAGACCCTCTCGTATCCGGCTGAGCCTGCGGGTGTGGTGGTACATCGCATCAATCCGATCGCATCGGTTGGTTTTGAGGTCAGCCGTGAGGGCGAAGGCTTCCGCGTTCGCGGAAAGGCAATCGAGCGACTCGTTCATCAGACCGACTTTTCCCGAGACGAATCCGCTGAGCGCTTCCAACACGAACTTGCCCGGCAGGGGATCGAATCTGCACTGCGAAAGGCGGGGTGCCGCAGCGGCGACACCGTGACGATCGGCGAGCTCTCACTTGAGTGGGATGACCCAGACGACGCGTCGCTACTCAATGCGGCGGAAGAGGCGGAGGCCCTTGAGCTTGATGGCGTGCTCTTGGCCGCCGCACCAAACAACGACGGGGAGAGCGAAGGGTGAGCGGGATCGGCATTCTCGGCGGCACGTTCGATCCGATCCATGATGGGCACCTCGCACTCGGCCAGGCCGCCTACGAACTTCTGAAGCTTGACCACGTGCTCTTCGTCCCTGCCGCACGGCCACCCCATAAGGTTGCCGATCGCGTCACCGATCCTGAGACTCGCTGTCGCATGGTGGAACTCGCGATCGCCGGGAACCCAGCCTTTGAGATGAGCCGCATGGAGATTGATCGCCCTGGGCTCTCGTACACGATCGACACACTCCGAGCGATCACGGCTGAGCGACGCGAAGGGGGTGCTGCGCCAGAGCTCACGCTGATCCTCTCTGTTGAATCGCTCCTTGGATTTAACGAGTGGGAAGACGCAACGGGAATCCTAGATCTGGCGCGGGTCGCCGCACTGCCACGACCTGGCACACCAACCCCTGATCGAGCCTGGCTCACCCGCCACTTCCCGGGGCGCGAGGACCGCTTCCTCTATCTCGATGGCTTCCATCTCTCGCACGCGAGCCGCGAGTTGCGTGCGTTGGCGGCGCGCGGTCGATCACTGCGCTATCTGGTTCCTGATGCCGTTGCCGACTTCATTCGACGCGAAGGGCTCTACCGCGGTCGACCTGAGCTGGTGCTAGAGCGCCCTGTTGAAGTCGAAGATGTGCCCGTTGATCCAGCCTCGTAATCGCGCAACCGCGAGTGCGGTACGCTGAGGGCATGTCAACCAAACAGCAAACTGCCATTGAGCCGCATGACCTTGCGCGAAAGGTTGCCCTTCTCGCGGAAGATAAGAAGGCGGCCGACATTCTTGTTCTAGACGTCAGTGGTCTCACCACGGTTACTGAGGCGTTCGTGATCTGCACCGGTGGCTCTGAGCCGCAGCTTGCCGCCATCACCGAGAGCATCGTCAGCGGCATGGCCGAAGACGGGATCACGCCAGCGCATCGTCATCGCGCCGCCGCCTCGCACTGGATCGTGTTGGATTACGGAAGCGTGATCGTGCACATCTTCACGCCGCCAGAGCGTGACTTCTACAAGCTCGAGCAGCTCTGGTCTGATGCGAAGGTGCTCGTCCGCATCCAGTAGCGCTACTTCGGGAGCAGGCTCTTCACAATCCGATTGATGTCGCTCTGGCGTGGGCGCCAACCGAGCTGACCCTGCGCCTTTGAAATGTCGGCGACCAGACGGGGCGGATCACCGGCGCGGCGGGGCTGCTCTTGGACCTCGACTCGCGCGCCAGAGGCCTTCTCGATTGCCTTGATCGCCTCGCGAATGCTTGTGCCTGCGCCGCTTCCAATGTTGATGGCGCTGTACCCCTGCGCCTCTAGAGCCGCGAACTTCTCGATTGCGGCGAGGTGCGCTGCGGCGACGTCGGCAACATGGACATAGTCACGGACGGCGGTGCGGTCAGGGGTGGCGTAGTCGTTTCCGTAGATCGGGAACGGTTCTCCTGCAAGGGCAGCGCTCATCAGACGTGGCAGCAGATGGGTCTCTGGATTGTGGCGCTCCGACACTAGCTCCGTCGCCCCCGCAACATTGAAGTAGCGCAGCGCGGTTGCAGTGAGGCCATGCGCTGCGGAGTAGGCGCGGAGCACCTGCTCGAAGGCGGCCTTCGTTGCCCCATACGGGTTGACCGGCGCAAGGGGAATCTCTTCATGAAGCACGCTCGCGGACGGTGCGCCATAGACCGCGGCACTAGAAGAGAAGATGAGGTGCTTCACGCCAACGGCAATCGCCGCGTCAAGCAGGGCGATACTGCCGACGAGGTTCGCCTTGAAGTACCGTTCTGGCTGCGCCACGCTCTCAGCGACGATGCTCAGCGCCCCGATGTGGAGGATGGTGTCAATCCGCGCATCGCGCAGCAGGCTCTGCATTCGATCTCCGTCGGCGTAGCTGCCAACGACTGAGGAGGCCTCATTGGGGATTGTGTCGGCGTGTCCCGCCGAGAGGTCATCCAGGATGACGACGCGGTGCCCGGCGGCGATCAGAGCATTCGCACTTACAGCGCCGATATACCCGGCCCCACCGGTGATCAAGACTGTGCGTGGATCAACCGTCATAGCGAGAGTCTACGCGATGGAATCAGGTCTCTCGCTCGCAACGATGCGCTCGCTCCATGCGAGCAGGTCACCCTCGGCATTCGCCACGCGGCGATGGGCGACGTCATCAACGAGTCGCGCAAGGAGCGCGGCGACCCACGGACCTGGCGTGCGACCGAGGCGAGCCACCAGCTGATCGCCCGCGAGGGCAAGATCGCTCGCCGCGGCGGGGAGTTGCTGCTCATCACCCTGCATGCACGCGTTGAGAAGTGCGGCGGAGGCACCACTAGCTCGACCGGCAGCAACGCGGCGACGAATCTGTCGCGCGGCATCGCGTGGGTCACCCGTGGTAGCAGCGGCCACGATTCGGAGGGTTGCCCCATCAAGGTGGCCGCGCTTCGCCTCACTCTCCGCGACTTCTACCGCGCGGTCCAGCGCGCGGATCTGTTGGATGGCGGCAATGGTGGCGCGCGGTCGGCGCCACGATTCAAGGAGTGCCGCGACATCATCGTCGTCGGCGATCGGTAGAAGGAGCTCGCTCATGCGCCCCAGGGGATCTGGTGAATCGGGGAGCGCATCGCCACCGACCGCCTCAACCCGCGTACCAACCGCAGCGCTCCACTCTGCCGAAAGCGCGGGTGCGATGGCGGCAAGAGCGCCGAGATCTGCAGCAAGTTGCAAGGCGCGTGCCGGGCGCACAGCGGCAAGGATCCCCTCAATCTCTGCGCCAATTCGCTCGCCAGAGAGGCGTGCAGCTAGTGGGGCATCGCGCTTGATTGCCGCGGCGGTATCTGGCTCCACCGTCAGGTTGAAGCGCGCAACAAACCGGAGTGCGCGCAACATGCGCAACGCATCTTCAGTAAACCGTTCGGCCGGATTACCAACGGCGCGCAGTAGACCGTTGGCGAGATCGTCGATGCCGCCATGTGGGTCGACGATGGCTCCATCGGCGACTGGATCGGCACGACGGCTCGCCTCCGGGGCGAGCCCAAAGGCGATCGCGTTGATCGTGAAGTCTCGACGAGCGAGGTCACCCTCAATGCGCGGGAGGAAGGTGACCTCGTCGGGGCGACGGGCGTCACTACTACCGCTATCAGCGCGGAAGGTGGTGATCTCACGAACTACTCCTTCGCCGGTGGGAACGCCGACGGTGCCGAATCGATTCTCATAGGTGGCGTGTGGGAAGAGCGCACGCAGCTGGTCTGGCGTCGCCTCAGTGGCGAGGTCCCAATCGGCAGGGACTCTTCCAGCAATCACGTCGCGAACGGCACCGCCGACAACATAGGCGCCAAATCCTGCCGTTCGCAGCGCGCGCAGCAGATCAGCAACGTCGCGAGGGATGGCGGCGCGTACCGCCGCCGCGGGGGTCACGCGCCGCTGGCCGCGGCGCTATCAGAGATGAAGAGGAAGTCGCGCCACGCCGAGTAGGCATCGTGCCGTAGGTACGGCAGGAAGACGGCGTACACGTCACAGCGCGGCTCATACGGTTTGCGTCGGAGCTGTAGGCCTGCGGCCTCGGGGAGCCGGTCGCCCTTGCGGTGGTTGCACGCCATGCAGGCGGTGACCAGGTTCTCCCAGGTCCAGGTGTCACCGCCGCGGCTCTTCGGCACGATGTGATCGATCGTCAGAGAGACGCCGGTCCGACCGCAGTACTGGCAGGCGTGACCGTCGCGCGCAAAGATCTCTTTACGGCTCAACTTGGCGCGCGGTCGTGGCCGGCGCACGCGATGGCGCAGGCGCACCACAGATGGGGCGGTCCAGCTGCGCGATGCGCTGCGGATCGGGTCGCCCTCAGCGAGGATCTCGGCCTTGCCGCCCAGCACCAGTCGGAAGGCGCGTGGCAGGGAGGCGACGTTGAGCGGTTCGTAGTCTTGATTCAGGACGAGAACTTCGCTGTTCATATGAGCGCGATCGTAGCAGGGGGGCTGCGCCTATTGCGCCGCCGTTTAGCCTTGGGGGGTGGGGGCGATGTGCGAGAATACGGGCATGCCAGCACCAAAGCGCGCCAAGACGTCGACCTGGGCCACGAAGAGCGGCCTCGCCCAAATGCTCAAGGGCGGCGTGATCATGGACGTCGTCACCCCGGCTGAGGCGAAGATCGCCCAAGAGGCTGGTGCCGTTGCCGTTATGGCACTGGAGCGCGTCCCTTCTGATATTCGTCGCGACGGCGGCGTTGCCCGCATGAGCGACCCCGACATGATCAAGGGGATCCAGGCCGCTGTGTCGATCCCTGTCATGGCGAAGGCACGCATCGGTCACGAGAGCGAGGCGCGCATCCTTGAGGCACTCGACGTTGACTACATTGACGAGTCCGAAGTGCTCACCCCCGCCGATGATCGCTTCCATATCAACAAGCACGGCTTCAAGGTGCCGTTCGTCTGCGGCTGCAAGGACCTCGGTGAAGCGCTTCGACGAATCAACGAGGGTGCCGCAATGATGCGCACCAAGGGCGAGGCCGGAACCGGCAACATCGTTGAGGCGGTGCGCCACATTCGAACCGTCTCCGAAGAGATCGCGGCGCTCAAGGGGCAGAGCGAGAAGCGCCTACGCGCCGCCGCCAAAGAGATGCGCGTTCCCTATGAGCTCGTCAAGCTCACCGTGAAGGCGGGGCGACTCCCTGTTGTGAACTTCGTTGCTGGTGGTATCGCCACGCCAGCCGACGCTGCGCTCTCAATGTGGCTCGGCGCCGATGGCGTCTTCGTTGGCTCCGGCATCTTCAAGGCGAAGAACCCAGCTAAGACCGCTGTCGCCATTGTTCAGGCAACGACGCATTGGAAGAACGCCTCCATCCTTGCCGAAGTCTCGGCGGGCCTTGGTGAGGCGATGAAGGGGATTGAGATGCGCACCATCCCCGAGGGCGAACGCCTCTCCAAGCGCGGCTGGTAATCCCGTGGCGAAGCGCCACACCACGCCGATCATCGGCGTCCTCGCAGTGCAGGGCGACTTCGCTGAACACATCCGCATGCTCGAGTCCCTTGGCGTTGAGGGGCGCGAAGTGCGACTCCCTGCAGATCTCAATGGCGTCGATGGCCTAATTCTTCCCGGTGGTGAGAGCACGGCGATGCGCAAGCTGCTGCACCGCTGGGATCTGGTGAAGCCGATCAAGGCGTTGGCAAAGCGCGGCGCGCCAATCCTCGGCACCTGCGCGGGGGCGATCCTCCTTGCGACGAAGATTGCGGATGGTGACGAACCTGTCCTCTCGTTGCTCGACATTGAGGTGCGGCGCAATGCGTTCGGGCGGCAGTTGGAATCGTTTGAAACGAGCCTTGTGATGGAGGGCTTCGGCAAGGAGGGGCGATCACGCACCATCCAAGCCGTCTTCATTCGTGCCCCGGAGATCGTGAACGTTGGTCCGTCGGCTCGCGCCGTTGCCACACTTGAGGACGGCCGGATCGTGGCCGCGCGCCAGGGTCGAATCCTCGGCATCGCCTTCCACCCTGAGATCACCGGTGAGACGGGGGTGCACCGCTGGCTGGTAGCCGAGGCGACCGCCGCCCTCGGTTGAGCGGCAGGCGCGCACGCCGCGCCGACCGCGCAGGCGCACGCTAGGATTCGCCCATGAGCGTTGCTCGCGACCCCAACGAAGAACCAATCCGCGCGGCGATTCAAGACGAGGCGATTGTCGACAATCTCGACCTGCTTCTCGCCTGTCTCCCGGGCGAGATCGTTGCTGCGATCCGAGACCTCGCGACCCGCGAAGAGCTCGCCGCAGGACGCGACGGCCTCCTCGAGATCGTCATGGACCGAGGTCGTCGCCCTGAGGCACGTCTTACTTCGGGCGATGTGACGCTGCTCGACCGCGAGGTGACCGACGAAGACCTCAACTGGGTGATCTCGCGCATCGGCAACTTCGGTGGAGATAATCGCGCAGGAATTGAGCGCACACTCCACCGCATCTCTGCAATTCGCAATCGATCGGATCGAGTCGTGGGCCTCACCTGCCGTGTTGGCCGTTCAGTCTTCGGAACGATTGAGATCCTGCGCGACCACATTGAGGCCGGCCGCTCGATTCTGATCATGGGGCGCCCAGGCGTTGGTAAGACCACCATGCTCCGCGAGGCTGCGCGCGTTCTCGCCTCAGAGTTCAGCAAGCGCGTGGTGGTGGTTGATACCTCCAACGAGATCGCTGGCGACGGCGACATTCCGCATCCGGCGATTGGTAAGGCACGCCGTATGCAGGTGAGTGCACCAGAGCGACAGCACCTCGTGATGATCGAGGCGGTTGAGAACCACATGCCCGAGGTGATCGTGATCGACGAGATCGGCACCGAGGCCGAGGCGATCGCCGCACGAACAATCGCTGAGCGCGGCGTGCAGCTGATCGGCACCGCCCACGGCAACAGCCTCGACAACCTGATGTTGAACCCAACGCTCACCGACCTGATCGGTGGTATTCAGAGCGTCACCCTCGGTGACGACGAGGCGCGACGACGTCGAACGCAAAAGAGCGTGTTGGAGCGCAAGGCGCCGCCAACCTTTGATGTGATCGTCGAGATCATTGACCGCGATCACATCCTGGTACACGAAGATGTGGCGGGCACGGTGGATGCGCTCTTGCGCGGTGACGCGGTGGCCCCTGAGGAGCGCTGGCGCGATGAGGGCGGCGTCCGCCGATCCCATGCGCGCATTCGACCCGGACAGACAGCGCAGGGTGAGTCACGCCGATTTGGCGGGCTGACGCCAGGCGACGATCGCCGCGGTCGACGAAGTGACCGGGGTGATCGTGGTGATGAGGGGCGTGGCGGCTGGCGACGCAATCGCGAACAGGCGCGACACGTTGAGACCATTCCGGGCGGCACGGCTACGCCAGTGATTCGCGCATTTGAGGGCGACCCTGTTGGTGGTGGCAGCTGGAGGCCAGAGCGCGGCTGGAGTCACGATTCAATGGCATCCACCATCGCCGAGATGGACCGCGAACTGATTGGTCGAACGGTCGACGGTGCGCTCGTCCCAGCGGAGTGGGATGAGGCACCAGACGCCGATGATGTTGATCGCGAAGTCAGCCAGCTCCCGCAACTACGAGTGCTCGCGCACGGCATCTCGCGCAAGAAGCTTGAGGCGGTAATCCGCGAGCTCGGGCTCCCAGCAACCACAGCACGAACCGCCGATGAGGCCGACGCCGTGGTGACGATCCGTAACGAGTTCAAGCAGCGCGGTACGCCGATTGTTGACGCTGAGCGACGCGGCGTACCGGTACATGTGCTTAAGAGCAACGCCTCCGAGCAGATGGAGCGTGCACTCCTGGACATCTATCAGCTGCCACACGACCCACGCGAGATCGCCATGCGTGAGGCGAAGGCGGGGATCGAAGAGGTGGGGCGCACCCAGCACCCTGTTGAGCTTGCGCCACAAAACGCCTACATCCGTCGACTGCAGCATCAGCTCGCTGGCGATGCCGGCGTCACCAGCAGTTCGCGTGGCCGCGATCCACATCGACGCGTTCGACTTGAACCTCAGGGTCGCTCTTCGAGCACCCCTCGTCGTCGTCGCTAGCCCGCGATGTTCATCACCTTCGAAGGACCAGACGGATCAGGGAAGTCCACCCAAATCGCCCTCCTGGCCGAGCGGCTTCGTGCTGCAGGTCGTGAAGTGCTGACCGTGCGCGAGCCGGGCGGCACACCGGCGGGGGAGCGCATTCGTGCACTCCTTCTCGGTGAGGGTGGCAGTGTGGAGATCAACCCGCGTGCCGACGCCCTTCTCTTTAACGCCTCGCGCTCACAGCTGGTCCTTGAGGTGATTCGGCCCGCGCTGGCGCGCGGCGCCACCGTCATTGCCGATCGCTTCGCCGACTCCACCCTGGCCTACCAGGGCTACGGCAGCGGTCTTCCGCTCGACGAGTTGCGCGCGGCGATTAGCTTTGCCACCGCAGGGCTGACCCCAGACCTCACTGTGCTCTTGGACCTTCCCGCAGAGGAGGGGCTCGCACGTAAGTCGGGCGACGGCCGCACGCGCTTTGAAGAGGGGTTTGATGCCGCCTTCCACACACGTGTCGCCGAGGGCTTCCGCGCGTTGGCCGCTGCGGAGCCTGCACGCTGGCGCACCTTCGATGCCCGCCGCCCGAAGGGTGAGCTTGCCGATGAAATCGCCTCTGCCGTTGGCCTCGCTACACTCCGTCAATGAGTGGCCCTTTCATCTCCAAGATCGACACCCTGCGACCCGCATTCGGGTTCGACGACATCTCGCTGGCCCCTGGCACCGACACCATTGATCCCGCCGACGTTGACCTCACGCAAGAGTTTTGCGGCATCCCACTCACCGAACCGATCATCGCTTCGGCGATGGACGCCGTTGTCTCACCGACAACGGCAGGGGTACTTCGCGGGCTCGGCTCACTCGCCTTCATCAATCTTGAGGGGCTCTGGTTCCGCTATGAAGATCCCGCCGCGCAGTACGCCACGATCATTTCGGCAACCGCCGACAAGGTGCAGGCCACCTTTGCTGAGCTGTACGCCGCGCCGATTCGCCCAGAGTTGATCGCCCGACGCATCGCGGAGATGCGCGCAGCGGGCGCACCCGTAGCAATCGCTGCAACACCGCAAGCGGTCGGAAAGTATGCCGACGCACTCATTGGCGCGGATGTTGACCTGCTACTCATTCAAAGCCAGGTCTCCTCAGCGCGGCACATTGCTTCGGGCTACGCGCCACTTGAGCTCTCGGAATTTGTGAAGCGCGCTGGCATGCCCGTTGCGATCGGCAACACCACAAATGCTGAGGCCGCCTACGCCCTCATGGAGCAGGGTGCCGCCGCCGTCTTCGTTGGCGTGGGGCCAGGAAATGCCTGCACCACGCGTGAGGTTCTTGGAATCGGCGTGCCTCAGGTGACCGCGGTGAGCGACGTTGCCGCCGCGCGCGACGCCTTCTTCGCCGCCACCGGTCGCTATGTGCCCATTGTCGCAGATGGTGGCATTCGCAAGGGTGGCGAGATCGCCAAGGCGCTCGCCGTTGGTGCCGACGCTGTGATGATCGGTTCACCACTCGCTCGTGGCAGTGAGGCCCCTGGTGGTGGATTCAACTGGGGGATGGCGGCGCCGTCACCAACACTCCCACGCGGCACGCGAATCAACGTTGGCACGGTTGGGAGCATGAAAC
>QWRK01000050.1 GCA_003670455.1 Candidatus Aquidulcis sp.
GATGCGGTACTACCTAACAACGGCCATCGCGTATGCCAATAACAAGCCTGGCCTGCACACGCTCTATGAGGTGATCGGCGCCGATGCCATCGCCCGCTGGCGCCGCATGCGTGGCGATGAGGTCCGCTTCCTAACGGGTACCGACGAGTACTCGGTCAACATCGCCGCCCGCGCCGCTGAGGAGGGGATGAGCCCCAAGGCCTTCGTCGACGCGAAGGTTGCCCTCTTCCAGGCGAGCGAGGCGAAGCTGCTCATCAGCCCTGATCGATTCATTCGCACCACCGACGCGGACCACACCCTCGCGGCGCAAGAGATGGTGCGCCGATCCTTTGCTGCGGGCGACATCTACGTTGGCAGCTACGAGGGCTGGTACTGCCCGAACGAAGGGTTCCGCAACGCTGACGACGTTGTCAAAGAGGGCGACAAGACGGTTTGCCCGAACCACCCAGGGATCCCGCTGCAGTGGCTCACCGAGCGCAACTGGTTCTTCAAACTCAGCGCCTACCAGGAGCGCCTTGAGGCCTGGCTGACGCAGGATCCATCACCTGTGCAGCCCGAATACCGTCGCAACGAGATGCTCGGATTCGTTCGACAGGGGCTGGAAGATTTCTCCATCAGCCGCGAAGGGGCCACGTGGGGGATCCCATTCCCAATCCGCGAAGATGGCAGCAGCGCACTGACCGCAACTGGCGAAGGTGACCCGAAGGCGGGGACCATCTACGTCTGGTACGACGCACTGATCAACTACCTGACTGGTGCCGGCTTCCCGGCAGAGGCTGCTGGCGCGCCATGGTGGCCGGCCGATCTGCACATCATCGGCAAAGACATCAATCGCTTCCACTCCGTCTTCTGGCCAGCAATGCTCTGGAGCGCGGGGCTTGAGGCACCGAAGAAGATCTGGGTGCACGGATGGCTGCTCTCTAGCGGCGAGCGTATGAGCAAGAGCCGCGGCAACTTCCTCGATCCAGATGATGCGGTCGCTGCACTTGGCGCCGACGGGGCACGCTTCGTTGCACTGCGCGAGGTGCCGTTTGATCGCGACGGCGACGTGAGCTGGGACTCCATCATTCGCCGCTACAACTCGGAACTCGCCAATGACTTCGGGAACCTGGTGAACCGCGCCACAACACTTGCGAGCCGCGCCTTCACCGAGGGGCCGCTCCCGCGACCTGCCGCGGCATCGCTTCTTGGCGCCGCGTGGGAAGAGACGCGACGCGAGGCGATCGCAGCACTCGAGCGCAATATGTTGCACGAGTGGCTCGGCGTGCTGTGGAACTTTGTCGGCGTGGCAAACAAGTTCGTGGATACCGAGAAGCCGTGGGAGCTCGCGAAGGCGGCAAAGCTGGGTGACGCCGCCGCTGAGGAGAAGTTGCGTGGCGTGCTCGGCGACCTTCTTGAGGCGTGTCGCCTCATCTCGCTCTATGCAGCGCCGGCAATGCCATCAATCTCGGCAAAGATCTGGACGTTGCTTGGGCGCACCTGGCCATACGACGCGAACGGGCACAATGGTCCGGCGCTCGATGAGATTGGCGCATGGGGGGCACTCGGTGCAGGCGGCCCACTCGGCGCACCAGAGCCACTCTTCCCGCGACTAGAGGCTGATGCGCTCGATGCCGCTGCTGACTGACGCACACGGGCACCTACAGGCCGATCGCTTCAACGACGACTACCAGCAGGTCGCGCAGCGCGCACGCGACGCGGGGATGGTCCGACTCCTGATTCCGTCGTACGGCATTGAAAGCTCTGACGGAGCCTTCCGCATCGCACCAGATCTACCGTGGGCCGATCTTGCAATTGGCATTCATCCATACACCGCCGTTGCCGATGCGCCGGGTCGCGCCGCGCTGCTACAGCGCGCGACCGACTCTCGCGTTGTTGCGATTGGCGAGACGGGGATTGATACCAAGCGCGACTTCGCGCCACTTGCCGCACAGATTGAAAACTTGGAGGCACACATTGAGGTTGCGGCGGCACTCGGCAAGCCGCTGATTTTGCACTGCCGCTCGCTCGACGACGGTGATGAGGCACAGCGTCAGCTGTTGGCAACGCTCAAGAGCTCGGCGATCAGCGCGCCTGGCGGCGCAAAGGCGTTCGGCGGTCGAGTCCCTTTCATCTTGCACAGCGCTTCAGGGAGCGCCGCCTATGTTGAGGAGGCACTCGCACTCGGTGGAGCGGTCTCCATCTCAGGGTTGGCCTTCCGCCCCGAGGAGTCGGCAACAGGGGAGTGGGTGCGCCTCATCCCGCGCGATCGGCTGCTGACCGAAACCGACGCGCCGTGGCTCACCATGCCGGGGGCACCTGACCCGCGCCGCAATGAGCCGGCGAATGTTGGTCTCACGCTGGCGTGGATTGCGGAGCGCCGCGGGGAGCCCGTTGAGCCGCTCGCCCGCGCCATTGCGGAGAACTACGACCGCATCTTCCCCCGCGACGCCACGCTCCCGCCACGCTTGGAGTTGGCACTCTAAGACCTCGAGTGCTAACATCTCAGCACGTGCCTCGTTCGCGTAGGCACAAGTGTTCAGGGGCGGCACACCCGCCCACAAGGAGGTTCTACCAATGGCCAAGAAGGCAGCACTCCGACCCCTCGGCGACCGCGTCGTCGTCAAGCCAGTCCCGCGCGATGAGAAGACCGCCAGCGGCATCATCCTGCCCGACACGGCGCAGGAGAAGCCACAGGAGGGCGAGGTCGTCGCTGTTGGACCAGGCCGCATCCTTGATGACGGGAAGCGCGAAGCGATTGACGTGAAGGTGGGCGATCGCGTCCTGCACGCCAAGTACGCCGGCACCGAGTTCAAGATCGATGGCGATGAGTTCCTCATCGTTGGCGCCAAGGACATCTTGGCCGTCGTCGACTGACCAACGACCTACCGAAGTAATCCAGCCCAAGTAGAGAAGGAGAGACCCAATGGCAAAGCAGGTGGTATTCGACGAGGCGGCACGACGAGCGCTTAAGCGCGGCATCGACAAGCTCGCCGACACGGTCAAGGTCACGATCGGCCCTAAGGGCCGCAACGTGGTGCTCGACAAGAAGTTCGGCGCGCCAACCATCACCAACGACGGTGTGACGATTGCACGCGACATTGAGCTCGAAGATCACTTCGAGAACATGGGCGCGCAGCTCCTGAAGGAAGTCGCAACGAAGACGGACGATGTTGCCGGTGACGGCACCACGACCGCCGTTGTGCTCGGCCAGGCGCTCGTTACCGAGGGCCTCCGCAACGTTGCCGCTGGTGCAAACCCAATGGTGATCAAGCGCGGCCTCGACAAGGCGGTTGCCGCCGTTGTCGCCGAGATCAAGGCGCAGTCCCGCAAGGTTGAGACGCGCGAGCAGATCGCTGCCGTCGCCTCGATCTCTGCCGCTGATCCAAGCGTTGGCGAGTTGATCGCTGAAGTGATGGAGAAGGTCGGCAAGGACGGCGTGATCACCGTGGAAGAGGGGCAGTCACTCGGACTCGACAAGGAGTACACCGAGGGAATGCAGTTCGACCGCGGATACATCTCGGCCTACTTCGTGACGAACTCGGATCGCATGGAGGCACAGCTCGACAACCCAGCGATCCTCATTACCGACAAGAAGATTTCGGCCGTTGCCGATGCACTCCCAGCGCTCGAGAAGGCGGTCGGCACCGGTCGGCCACTCCTGATCATCGCTGAGGATGTTGACGGTGAGGCACTCGCCACGCTCGTGGTGAACAAGATCCGTGGCACCGTGCAGGTGCTTGCGGTGAAGGCGCCAGGCTTCGGCGACCGACGCAAGGAGATGCTCCGCGACATCGCGGTGCTGACCGGCGGAACGGTGATCTCGGAAGAGGTCGGCCGCAAGCTCGACAGCGTCACGGCCGAGGACCTCGGCACCGCACGACGCGTCGTCTCCACCAAGGACAACTCGACCATCGTTGATGGCGCGGGGAAGCCTGCTGAGATCAAGGCGCGCATGGCGCAGATCAAGGCGCAGGTTGAGGAGACCACGTCCGACTACGACAAGGAGAAGCTCCAGGAGCGCCTCGCCAAGCTTTCGGGCGGCGTTGCAGTGATCAAGGTTGGCGCTGCCACCGAGGTCGAGCTCAAGGAGAAGAAGCACCGCATCGAGGATGCACTCTCAACGACCCGCGCGGCCGTGGAAGAGGGGATCGTCGCCGGCGGTGGCACCACGCTGCTTCAGTCGCGTGGCGCACTCGACAAGATCAAGCTTGAGGGTGATGAGCAGGTCGGGGTGGACATCGTCCGCCGCGCCCTTGAGGCTCCAGCCCGTCAGATCGCAGAGAACGCCGGCGCCCGTGGCGACGTCGTGATCGAGGCAATCCTGAAGGCGAAGAAGGGGACCGGCTTTGACGCGTCGACCGACACGATGGTTGACATGTTCGAGAAGGGGATCGTCGACGCCGCAAAGGTGACGCGCTCTGCCCTGCAGAACGCCGCATCGGTTGCTGCGATGGTGCTCACGACCGAGGCGGTCGTCAGCGACATCCCAGAGAAGAAGGAGTCCGGAGCCCCAGGTGGCCACGCCCACGGCGGCGAGATGGACTTCTAGTACCTACTTCGCACCTAGTGAAGAGGACTCTCGGCGGGGCCGAGGGTCCTCTTCGTTTTTCGTGGGCGGAGGGTGGCGGGCGGTAGAATACTCGGGTGAGCCTCCCCCTTGATCCCACGGGTGAACCATCGCCGGCGGAGCGTTCCACCCCAGTGCGCGCCCCGCTCTCTGGAGAGGCGCTGAACGCCGTTGAGGAGCGCATCCTCGCCCCGCTAAACGAGGCGCAGCGACGCGCGGTAACTACCACCGCCGGCCCACTCCTGGTGCTCGCCGGTGCGGGCTCAGGGAAGACCCGCGTCATCACCCACCGCATCGCCTGGCTGATCCAGCACGAGGGGGTCGCTCCCTGGAAGATCCTCGCCGTGACCTTCACGAACAAGGCCGCCGCCGAGATGCGCGATCGCCTGCACGAGATGATCGGCGAGTCGGCACGCGACGTAGCGATGGGCACCTTCCACAGCCTCTGCGCCCGAATGTTGCGCCGCGACGGTGAGGCGATCGGTCTGCCGAAGGGCTTCACCATCTACGACGCCGACGACCAGGCGCGCGTGATCAAGGGGTTCCTCAAAGAGGACGACCTTCCGGCGACGGGGGAGACGAAACCGAGCCTGATCCTTGGCGCTATCAGTCGAGCGAAGAACGATGGCCTCACCGCCGACCAGATGGAGGATCGCGCGATCACGCATCACGAGCGCCTCGTCGCTCGCTTTGCGCGGCGCTACGCAGCCGAGCTGAAGCGCCTCGACGCGGTTGACTTTGATGACCTGCTCCTCGAGGGGCTACGCCTTCTGCAAGAGGCCCCCGCCGTCGCCGATCGCTATCGAGCGAAGTGGGAGTACCTCCATGTCGATGAGTACCAGGACACGAACCGCATCCAGTACACCTGGGTGCGGGAGCTCGCCGCGAAACACGGCAATCTCTGCGTGGTGGGCGACGACGATCAGTCCATCTATAGCTGGCGCGGTGCAGACATTCGCAACATTCTTGACTTCGAGCGCGACTGGCCAACCGCCGAGGTGGTGCCGCTTGAGCAGAACTATCGCTCAACGCAGACCATCCTTGATGCGGCGCACGGCGTTGTCTCAAACAACCAGGGGCGCAAGAAGAAGAAGCTTTGGACCGAACTTGAGGGTGGTGACCAGATCACCGTCTACGGCGCCTTTGACCCTGAAGATGAGGCAGCCTGGATCGTTCGTCGCATTGAAGAGGCTTCCGCTGCGGTGACCGGCCGTCGAGCTGATGCGCCAGAGCCGGTCAGCCTCAACGGCATCGCCATCTTGTACCGCACCAATGCCCAGTCACGCGCGATTGAAGAGGCACTCTTGCGCTCCAGCATTCCCTATCAGTTGATCGGCGGCACACGCTTCTACCAGCGCCGTGAGGTGAAGGATGCGCTTGCCTGGCTCCGCGTGCTGCGTAGCGATACCGACCGCATCTCATATGAGCGCATTCTCAACGTGCCGCCACGCGGTATCGGTGACAAAACAATTGAACTGCTGCGCGCCGCCGCAGCGCCGAGCGTCAATGCGCCGGATGGAACCCCCTTCGGACACGTCATCGCCGCCGCTGGTCGTGGCGAAGTAGCGGGCGTGAACACACGCGCGCGGAACTCCCTTGCGGGCATTGCTGACGTGATTAGCCGACTGCGCGACCGTATCGCTGCCGTGACACTTCCCGAACTCCTCGACGGGGTGTATTCCGAGTCTGGCCTGCGCGCGCATCTCGCCTCGGAGGGCGTTGAGGGGGAGGAGCGTTGGGCGAACCTTCTTGAGCTCCGCGGTATCTCTGGGCGGTTCATGGAGCTTGCCCCACTCGATGCCCTCGACCGTTTCGTGGAAGACACCGCGTTGGTGGCCGATCAGGATGCCTTTGATGGCGACGCGGAGCGAGTCACGCTGATCACCCTGCACGCCGCAAAAGGGCTGGAGTGGCCAACGGTGTTTATCTCAGGATTGACTGAAGGCCTCTTTCCGCACAGTCGTTCCCTCATGGACCAGGAGCAGATGGAAGAGGAGCGTCGCCTCTGCTACGTCGGCATCACCCGAGCAAAGCGTCGCCTCAGCCTCTCGTACGCCCTCCGTCGCGGCTGGGGTGATGGTGACGGTGCGCCGTCGCGCTTCCTCGCAGAGATTCCAGAGGAGTTGCTCGATGTTGCCAACGATGACGACCCACGTGCCGATGGCGAGACTCGATTCGGCCG
>QWRK01000051.1 GCA_003670455.1 Candidatus Aquidulcis sp.
TGCCGAGCGAAAGGATCGCTGGGACCCACAGGCCGATGTAGATGGCGGTCTCCGTGCTCTGGGCAAAGCCAGCGCCGAAGTAGTGCGCAAGCGAAAGCGCAAGGCTGGCAACCGCAGCCACGATGTACAGGTTCTTCGAATCCATGTTTCCTCCCTAACGTTTGGGCTGAACTTCAACCCTGGACAAAACGGTAGCCGATCCCCCGAAATAACTCAATCTTGCAGGGCTGGGGCTGCAGCCTCATCGCCCGCAGTGAGTTCTACCCGTTCGATTTTCTCGCCTCGATCGAGCACCTTCTTAGCCGAGGTTTTGATCTGCTCGATGTCCTTGCTCGCCTGCCCGAAGTGGCCCTCAAGGCTCTCGACCCGCTCGCCGAGCCGGCCCACATCGTCGAGGATCAGGCGCACCTCGCGCTGAATGAGTGATGCCTGTGCGGCAATCTTGGTGTCGATATAGACCGAGCGGAGGTTCGTGAGCCAGCCATGGATGGTGTTTGGGCTGGTGAGATAGACGCGCTTCTTACTTGAGTATTCGACGAGGTCAGAGAAGTGCTGCAGTAGCTCGCTGTAGATGGACTCTGCCGGAATGAACATGAGGGCGAGATCACGCGTTTCGCCCTTGATGAGGTACTTCGACGAGATGTCGTCGATGTGCTTCTTGACGTCAACCTTGAACTGACGCTCGGCAACGATGCGCGTCGCGTCGTCACCGGCGGCAAGCATGCTGCGATACGACTCGAGTGGAAACTTTGAGTCAACGGCGAGATCACCGCCGCGCTCGCTGAAGCGAATCAGGCAGTCAACACGGGCACGATTGGAGAGGGTGGCCTGGAATTCGTAGAGCTCGGCGGGGAGCACATCCTCAACGATCTGCTCGAGGCGCACTTCGCCGAAAGCGCCGCGCGCCTGATTGCTCCCGAGAATGCCAACGAGATCGACGACCTGGCCCTTCAGCTCTTCGATCTGCTGCTGAGCTCGATCAATAATGCCGAGGCGCTCCCCGACCTGTTGGAGCTGCTCGGTGGTGCCCTTTGCGCCAGCGGCGAGCGCCTGCTGCACGCTCTCTCGGTCGCGGTTCGATTGCTCCACAAGCCCTTGCACCATGGCCGCAAGCTGTGCCGCCTGCATCGCTGTGCTCTGGTCGGGTGGAGTTGGCCGCCCAGCGCGCAGCGCTGCGGCGATTGCGGCAACGGCGGCGATGCCAGTAAAGAGTACGGCGAGCGGCAAGAGTAGATCGTTCATGCCACCCATCTTGCCTGATCACTGTGCCGACTGTTTGGCACAGTTAGTAGATCACCCCCAGGGGAACTTTGACTTCTTCTTCAGAATCGGTAGGCCCGTCTTCTCCGACTCGATCACCTTGTAGCCGTCAGGAAGTTCGGCAACGGCACCCTTCCCTGGCTTCTTGGCAAAGAAGTAGAGGTGAACCTGCTTCCCGCTCGCCACAGTGCGCGATCGCACATGGAGGTAGTACTCGGTGCCACGTGAGTTCTGGTAGCTGTACGACATATCTCCTCCCTCTAGTGGCCAACAGGTGACCACCTGTCATGAGCCTACGCCGCTGTGCGGCTACTGCGGAGGGGGTTGCGCGCTATGCGCCTCCTCCGCCGTCCTCCAGGGCGCTCGGCCAGAGGTGGGAGGGGAGATCATCCAGTGGGATGGGCTCTGCTGCGGGTAGTTCAATCTTTCGAACCTCACCACAGTTGCGGCAGAACATGAACAGCGGGGTTCCCTCCCCGGCAGCCGCCTCAAAGAGGTGCGGCTGCTCAGGGAGGTCGCCGTTCGGGCACTTGATCTCGTGCGCCGAGTGACGCATTTACGCCTTTTTCTTCAAGATCGGGAGGCCAGTTCGCGCCGATTCAATCACCGTATACCCCTCAGGCAGCGATCCGACAGCGCCTTCGCCTTCAGCCTTTGCGAAGAAGTGCAGCGTCACTTTCTTCCCATTAGCGACCGTTCGGGTTCGACCGTGGAGGTAGTACTGGACCCCCCGTGAGTTCTTGTAGCTGTATGCCATATAGCCTCCCTACTGCGCTTGTACTGATACTGAGTATCAGTTAGCAGAAAGGTAGATGACCATTGGCCCAAACGTCAAGACCTATGCGCCAGGGACGGGTGTGGCGCGTTCCAGGAATTCTGGGATGCGGGTGAGATCGACGTTTCCGCCGCTCAGGATGATGACCACCCTGTCGCCTGGAATTACGGGAATGTGCCCGAAGAGGAGCGCGGCAAGTGCGGCGGCGCCGGCGGGCTCCACCACCTGCTTGAGGCGCTCCATCGCAAATTTAAGGCCGCCAAGGATCTCTTCGTCGGGGAGGGTGATGAGGCCATCCAGCAGTGATGAGGCCAGTGGGAGTGTCCATGAGCCGGCGTACGGCGCGCCAAGCCCGTCGGCAACTGTGACGGGAGTGACGGGCACGACACCGCCGGTGTCTACCGCTTGCTTCACCGCAGAGGAGCCGTCGGGTTCAACGCCGTAGAGACGGATCTCGGGCTTCAGGGCGCGAAGGGCAACGGATGCGCCGCAGAGCATGCCGCCGCCGCCGAGTCCACCAATCACAACATCGGCTTCGGGAATCTGCTCAAGGATCTCGATGCCCATGCTGCCGTGCCCGGCAATCACGAACGGATCATCAAACGGGTGAGCATCGATAAGGCCACGCTCTGCAACCAGTTTGTTCTTCAGCTCTCCTGCGGTGCCCATGTGCCCTTCAACAAGGTGCACGGTTGCGCCATACGCCTTGCAGGCGGCGATCTTTGCTGGCACGGCCTTCGCTGGCATCACGACCTCGACAGGGATGCCGTAGGCGCGACCCGCCCAGGCATATGCGGCGGCGGCGTTGCCTGCGCTAAAGGTGATGATGCCGCGGCGCTTCACATCCTCAATGCCGAAGAACTCAACGAGTCGCGCGACGCGATTCAGCATGCCGCGAACCTTGTATGAGCCGCTGCGCTGCAGATGTTCTGACTTGAATCGCACGCGGCCGTCGCCAAGTGCTGGCCCCCCGCTCCGGCGCAGGGCGTCGGCGGCGCCGACCGAGGAGAGGATCGGCGTGATGTGCAGCTTCCCTGCGGTGCGCTGAACCGCATCCTTCACCGCCTTTAGATCCATGCTGAACGGCTCGCCCGTTAGGGGATCGGTGGTCGGCAGTGGCGGATAGGCCGGGCGCTGTTCGCGAGCGGGTAGGTCGGGCATGGGGAGAACGGTAGTACATGCGCGGGGGGAGCAGGTAGCCTGTACGCATGTTGGAGATTCGACCTGCAACCTTCGAGGAGATCCTGAACCTGCGCCATGAAGTGCTGCGGGCAGGTCGGCCGTTGGAGAGCGCCTACTACCCGGGTGATGAGGCTGGCGCTGGTGTGCACTGGGGCGCCTGGAGCGGCGGCGAGCTCGCCGCCTGCGTCTCGCTCTATACCGTTGATGGCCCAAGCACCCAACTCCGTGGCGCGGCGACCGCCCCCCACTGGCGCAACCAGGGGATCGGCGAGGCGCTGATGCGCGCCGCCATCGCCGCCTGGTGGTCCGACACGAGCGCCCCGCGGAACCTCTGGTGCAACGCACGGGTAGCGGCCATCACCCTCTATGAGCGCCTCGGCTTTATCGCCGAGGGGGAGCGCTTCGAGTTCCCTGAAGTCGGCCCACATCAGCGCATGCGCTGGGTCGCCTCATGATTGGCGCGCTCTTCGGCGTGATCGCCGCCTTTTCGTGGGGTGGTGGCGACTTCCTGGGAGGGCTTGCCAGCCGTCGCCTTCCAACCTTCCTAGTTGTCGCCGCAAGCCAGACGGCAACGCTTGCCCTTCTCATCCCCGTTGCGCTGATCGCTGGTGGCGTACCACCGACTGGCGCTGTCCTGCCGACCACGGCGATCGCTGGGATTGTCGGCGGCACGGGTGTGCTCTTGCTCTATCACGGGTTTGCACACGGGCGTATCTCTATTGTTGCCAGCATCGCTGGCACACTCTCTGCACTGATTCCCGTTGGAGTCAGCATCCTGCAGGGTGAGATTCCATCACTCCTTCGACTCGTTGGATTCTTGGCGGCCATCGTTGCGATCATCATCGTCTCAACGAGTTCCGTTGAGCATGCCGTCGCTGGCGAGGCGGGTGCGCACGCCGATGCGTCGAGTGGCGCAGCGGCTCGCGGCGGTGCGTTCTACGGAGTGGCAGCTGGGATCTGCTTTGCAAGTTTCAGCCTGATCTTCGCCAGCGTTGAATCAGACGCAATCTTGTGGCTCATCACCATCCTTCGTATTGCCAGCGTCTCCGCGCTGGCGCTGGTCTTCGTTGTGGCTCGCCTAGTCGGCCGTCGGCCACCCGGCGATGAGCCGATTCGTGCTGGCGCGATTCCCACAGGACTGCTGCCACGACTGCGCCTGCTGCTGCTCCTTACCGTGGCAGGCACATGCGAAACCGCGGGGAACCTCTTCTTCTTCCTCGCGTCTGGGGAGAGTGGCGTAGCGGTGGCGGCGGTCTTCACCTCGGTCGCGCCAATCACCACGGTGATCTTTGCGGCCCTGCTACTGGGAGAGCGCGTGAACATTCGCCAAGGGCTGGGGATTGCCCTTGCCGGCGTTGCAACCATTGCCATCGCCCTAGGAAGAGTGGCGTAGACGAACTGTTACAGACCCGCTACTATCGCTCTCCCATGACTGATACATCGCCTGTAGAGCCGACGCCCATCGCGATCGACCGCGCCAGCGGTGCGTTGCGACTCGCTGAGCGAACCATCACCCTCACCGGCACAGAGCTGCGACTCCTCTCGCTCCTCATTGAGCGACTCGGCGATGCGGTCTCGCATCAAGAGATCCGTGATTACGTCTGGGGCGAGAACTGGGCCGGCGGCGACGAAGCGCTGCGCGTTGCCGTCAACCGCCTGCGCAAGAAGTTCGAAGGGAATCAGCGACGCCCACAGATCTTGGTGAGCGTTCGCGGCATCGGCTACCGCCTGATCGGCACACGCCAGGCGTAGCGCTCCGCTACAGCTGCGAGAAGAGCGGCTTCAAGAACTGGCTCTCAATAACGAGGGCGATGTACGCCACGGGAAAACTCGCGAAGAGGCCGAGCACTGCGGACCACCCGGAACGTTCTGTTCCTTTTCCGTCTGCGCGCGGTTGCGGAACGATCAGATAGGTGATGAGGCTGCCAAAGATTACCGTGCCAAGCACAAGGAGCGCCGCCGCCTCGGTGCGCAGATCACGCCCGCCGATGACGCCGCTCAAATCGGCGCCACTCTGCAACGCACGTTCTACCTGCAGGTCGTAGAGGAGATACGCGAGCGTCAAGAGTGTGGCGATAGAGACGTTCGAGAAGACGGCGCGAAAGACTGGCTTCGGTGCATGGAGCAGCTGATAGATGCGACGGCCGATGAAGCCGCGTGGTTGACGCGACTTAGCCATGCAAGATTTCGATCGTTGGGCGCTTTGGCAGTGTCTCGGGTGTGTGCGCGGCGAAGAGGGCGATTAGCTCGGCGATGCGTGCCACCTCAGCCTCGGTGTTCCAGAAGCCCCACGAGGTGCGAAGGGCGGCGGCGGAGCCTGGGCGACCGTCGAGGGGCGGGAGGCTCGGCACGCGACGGGTGATGGCGAAGGCGCGGCGCGTGAGCTCCTCCACGAGCTGCTCAGGCTTCCAGCCGGCCACGCGGAGCGAGACGATCGTGGCGTGCCCCCCAGCGGGGGCGAGCATCTGCACCCCTGGTAGGTCCCGCACGGCGGCGTGGAACTCGGCGGCGAGGCGCTGGGCGCGATCGGTCGCCCAGGGCAGGCCGACCTGCATCGAGAGCCAGCCCGCCGCTCGGGCGGCCCCCGCGAGTGATGGGCGGCTGAATCCTGAGACCTGGTAGCGGCGCGCGTCCGAGCGGAAGGTTCCCACCCCATTCAGTGGCTGCCCATCGAACGCCATGTAGCCACCAATGATCGGGCGGAAGGTTTCGGCGGCGAGCGCCTCACGCGAGAGGCGGATGCCAGCGAGCCCCTCCACACCGAGGAGCCACTTCTGCGACGGGAAGGCGAGCAGATCGGGGTTCAGTGCATCGATATCGTCACGCAGCGCGCCGACCCCCTGCGCACCATCAAGCACGGTGGTGATGCCCGCGGCACGTGCCGCTGCAAGCAACGGCGCGACTGGGAGAACGCGACCGCTGATCCATGAGACGCGTGAGAGCAGCAGAAGCTTCGTTGGGGCGCTCAGTAGTGGCAGGACGCTCGCTACGATCTCATCATCACTAAGCGGTTCGCCGGCTGCACTGCAGAGTGAGAGGGTCTGAATCACAACGCCAGTGCGCGATGCAAGTGCGGCGAGGCTGCCACGAATCGCGGGGTACTCTTCGTCGAAAGTGATGATGCGGTCACCAGCGCGCCACTCCATGCCAAGGATCGGTCGCAGCACCGACTCGGTGGTGCTGTGCCCAATGGCAACAAGATCGAGATCGGTGGCGAGCACGCCGGCGAAGACGCCGCGCAACTCATTGGCACGCTCCTCTACATCGTCCATGGCGTGCTCAGTGGCGCGACCCGTCTGCAGCTCTTGGTCATGCACGGCGCGCATTGCCGCGTCGACCTCGGCAGGCACTGGCCCGTTGCTTCCCGCGTTGAGGTAGATGCTCGCCTCAGTTGAGGGCATCAACTTCCGAAGTTCGGTGACCTTCTCGTGATCGCTCATTCTGTCTCCCCTGTCGATCCGCTTGCCGCGCGGCAGCGCGC
>QWRK01000052.1 GCA_003670455.1 Candidatus Aquidulcis sp.
TGGTCGCCGCTCGTCACGATGATCGTGCTGAACCTGCTCGAGAACTTCATCCTCAGGAGTCTGGCTGGCTGAACCTAGTAGAATCTCCGCCCTAGGGCGATTAGCTCAGTTGGTTAGAGCGCACGGTTCACATCCGTGAGGTCACTGGTTCGAGTCCAGTATCGCCCACCACCTAGGTGGTATAGTCCGCGCGTGAGCCCACTAACGCCGAACCCAATGCCACTCTCAACGCCGTATCCGGACTCGCCGCGTCGGGCGCCTCTCGGCACTCGTGCGAAGCCGCTCCCTCTCATCATTGATTGCGACCCTGGGCACGATGATGCGATGGCGATTGCGATTGCCATCGCCCGACCTGAACTGAATCTGCTTGGCGTCACGGTCGTTGCGGGGAACTCAATCCTGCCGAACACCTTCCTGAACACCCGTCGGGTACTCGCGCTGTTGGGCGCCCACGATATGCCTGTGGCGGCCGGTGCTGCCGTGCCGCTGGTGCGACCACTCTTCACGGCGGCGTATGTTCACGGGGAGTCGGGCCTCGAGGGGGCGGACCTTCCAGAACCTGCAGGTCGCGTGCACGAAGCTGGCGCGGTTGACCTGATTGCAACGCTTGTTGCCGCTTCACCAGAGCCGGTGGTCTTGGCGCCGCTCGGGCCACTCACGAATATCGCGCTGTTCATCCAGGCGCACCCCGAGCTGATCTCGAAGGTTTCGCACATCTCGTGGATGGGCGGGGCGGTCGGCGAAGGAAACGTTACGAGCGCGGCAGAGTTCAACGTCTACGTCGATCCAGATGCCGCCGCTGTCGTTTTTGCGAGTGGGATCCCGATCACCATGGTTGGCCTCGATGCGACGCATCTTGCCAAGATGGGGGCCGCCGAGCGTGCACGCCTTGAGGCGACTGGAAACCGGGCCGGACGCGTCTTCTCTGACCTGCTTGGCTTCTTTGAGGTGTTTTACCAAGAGCGGTATGGATGGGATTACTGCGCAATCCACGATGCGGTTGCAGTGGCACACCTGGTCGACCCGGAGCTCGTTGCCGTAGTGCATGCCGCCGTCGACATTGAACTGGCTGACCTTCAGCGCGGTAGAACAGTGGTGGACTGGTTCCCCGATCGACTACGTGATCGCGGACGTGCCGCCTCAGTTGATGTTGCCGTAGGGGTGGACTCTGCTCGCTTTGCGGACCTGCTCGTGGATGCGATCGGACAATTCGCGTAGCAGCTAGCTGCTCTTCGCCATCCTGCGCAGCACCGCTGGCATGATCCCGCCATTGCGGTAGGTGTTTACCTCGTTTGGGCCGTCCAGGCGTACGAGAGCCGAAAACTCTTTGGCAGTGCCGGTTGGTGCGTCGTTGCTGTCGACGGGCTGTGCGGTGATGCGAATCTCTGAGCGTGCGGTGCAGCTGCCGATGTTTGCGATATCGAAGCGCTCGGTGCCGGTGAGGCCCAGCGACTCGGCACTGTCTCCTGGCAGGAACTGCAGCGGCAAGACACCCATGCCGATGAGGTTGGAGCGGTGGATGCGCTCGTAGGATTGTGCGATGACGGCGCGCACGCCGAGCATGCGCGTCCCCTTCGCGGCCCAGTCGCGGGATGAGCCTGAGCCGTACTCCTTGCCGGCGAGGATGATCAGGTTATTGCCGTCACGCTGATAGCCGACAGCGGCATCGGCGACGGCGAGAATCTCACCTGATGGGTGGTGGCGGGTGATTGGGCCCTCTTTGCCGCCAGCGAGCGCGTTGCGAAGGCGAATGTTGGCGAAGGTGCCGCGCATCATCACCTCGTCGTGACCGCGTCGTGCGCCGTAGGAGTTGAAGTCGCCAGCGGCAACACCGTGCTCAATAAGCCAGCGGCCGGCGGGGGAGTCGATGCGGATCGACCCAGCGGGGGAGATGTGGTCGGTGGTTACTGAGTCGCTCAGCAGCAAGAGGGCGCGCGCGTTGCTGATGTCGGCAATCGGCTGCGGCTCAGGGGTGATCCCCTCCGTAAAGGCTGGTCGTGAAACGTACGTTGAGCTGGCGTCCCACGCGTACGTTTCGCCTGTTGGGCTCGCAAGGTTCTGCCAGCGCGCGTCGCCAGCGAAGAGATCCTTATAGCTACTGCGATAGAGCGAGGCGTCGGCCGCGGCGGCAACTGCGGTGCTGATCTCGTCGTCGCTTGGCCATAGATCGCGCAAGAAGACGGGGGTACCGCTCTTGTCGGTGCCGATCGGCTCCTGTGTGAGGTCGAGCGTGACGCGGCCCGCGAGTGCGAGTGCCACGACGAGTGGCGGGGAGGCGAGGTAGGCGGCACGCACCGACGGGTGGATGCGACCTTCAAAGTTGCGGTTCCCTGAGAGCACGGCGGCGACGGTGAGGTCGCCTGCCTCAATGGCGCCTGAGGCGCCTGCGTCGAGCGGGCCGGAGTTGCCGATGCAGGTGGTGCAGCCGTAGCCAGCCACGTTGAAGCCGAGTGTCTCCAGCGGCGCGAGGAGACCGGCGCGTTCGAGATAGGCGGTCACCACCTTGGAGCCTGGGGCCAGGCTCGTCTTCACCCACGCTGGCACCTGCATGCCGCGCGCAACAGCGCGCTGGGCGAGGAGGCCGGCGGCGATCATCACCGATGGGTTTGAGGTATTGGTGCACGAGGTGATCGCGGCAATCGCCACCGCACCATCGTGCAGTTCGTATGCGCCGCTCGTTGCAGTGGCGGTGGCGTGATGTGCACCAGCGCCAGCGCGATCGGGGTAGGCGGCGGCGAAGCTTGCACCAAGGTTCGGCAGGGGGACGCGGTCCTGCGGGCGTCGCGGACCAGCCAGTGACGGAACGACCTCGCCAAGATCGATATGCACGACGGTGTCGTAGAGCGGCTCCGCGCCAGCGGTGCGCCAGAGGCCCTGTGCCTTCGCGTAGGTTTCAACGAGGGCGATGCTCTCGCTGCTGCGACCGGTTGTTGTTAGATAGTCGAGGGTGATCTCGTCAATCGGGAAGAGCGTGGTCGTTGCGCCGAACTCTGGCGACATGTTGGCGATCGTTGCCCGATCGGCGAGAGAGATTGTTGCGAGCCCGTCGCCGAACGCCTCTACGTATGCGCCAACAACGCCATGTGCGCGGAGGCGCTCCGTGACAGTCAGCACAAGATCGGTTGCGGTGGTGCCAGCGGGGAGCCGCCCGGTGAGTCGCAGCCCCACGATGGTTGGAATGGGCGAGAAGAGTGGTTCGCCGAGCAGTACCGCCTCGGCCTCAATGCCGCCGACGCCGAATCCGAGCACGCCGAGTCCCGAGATCATGGTGGTGTGCGAGTCGGTGCCAACGCAGCTATCAGGGAAGGCGAGTGGTGCACCGTCAACCTCTTCGACGCGGACAACGGTGGCGAGGTTCTCCAGGTTGACCTGGTGGACGATGCCCGCTCCAGGGGGAACGACGCGGAACTTGTCGAAGGCACCCTGCGCCCAGCGCAGCAGCTGGTAGCGCTCGGTGTTGCGCTCGTACTCCTTCGCCACGTTCTGCTCGAGCGCTTCACGTGTTGCCCAGCGATCAACCTGTACGGAGTGGTCGATCACCAGGTCGGCGGGGACCTGCGGATTGATGCGATGCGGATCAATGCCGAGTTCGGTTGCCGCGTTGCGGAGAGCGGCAAGGTCAACGACGGCGGGCACGCCGGTGAAGTCTTGCAACACGACGCGGGCAGGGGAGAAGGGGACCTCGCGCTCATCGCCGGTCGCCGATGCGGCAGCACCAGGTTTCCATGCGAGATAGGCGTGCAGGTCTTCTGGCTGCACGAAGCCATCGCCAGAGCGGCGGGCGGCGCCCTCAATAAGGATCTTCAGTACGAGCGGGAGTTGGGCCCATGGGGTTGCGGGCGTTGGGAGGAGCTCCAGGGCAATGCGATCGGGGAGACCCGCGCCGAGCGAGCGCCGCGCCGAAAAGTGGTCTCCCACAGGGCCTCCTCTTTGTTGTGCGTGGCCGCTGCTGCGGCACCACGCGTGCGGCTAGGGTAGCGCCCCGCGCCTGAGCAGCGCGCCGCCCCTGCGGAGGCTACCATCGTCGTAATCGCGGGTACGGCCCCGGCCGCCCGTCCATCGGTGAGGTGAGGGAGCAGCACATGGGAGCGACACGCCGCAGCGCAATGTCGGCTGGAGGCCTCGTCATTCGAGGTGTCGGCGGGCGTCCTGAGATCGTGATTGGGCGCCGTCGCCGAGAGCGTGATGGCTTCGTCTGGTCGCTGCCGAAGGGGACCCCTGAAGAGGGCGAGACACAAGAGCAAACGGCCCTTCGGGAGGTACGTGAAGAGACCGGCCTTGAGGTGCAGATCCTCTCGTATTTTGATGCCATTCACTACTCGTTCACCCGAGGCGGGGAGCGCATTGATAAAACGGTGCACTACTACTTAATGGAGGCGATCGGCGGATCGTTTGACCAGTGGGATAAAGAGTTCGATGAGGTGCGCTGGGTGCCGATGGATGAGGCGATTGCCCTCCTCGATTTTCAAACAGAGTGCGGCCTTGTTGAGCGCGCCTACGCAGCCCTCGCCGCATAGGCGATTCGTGCGGGCGGGTCGCTCCGCCACAAAAGTGCAGGGCGACCCCCTATCCTGTGGGGAGATCGGCACCCGCCGATCCACGAGAGAGCGAGAGGGGAGATGCCGATGCATCGGAGCCTAAAGGTCCTTGCCGCAGCTCTCCTAACAGCCACCCTGCTCTCGGGCTGCAGCGTTTTCTCTGCACGCACCATTCGCGCGGGGATTGTGGGTGAGCCCGCCGGCCTAGAGCTCGCGTACACCGATGATGCCTCCGCCCTGGTCGGCTCCATGGTCCACGCTGGCCTCTACCGGGCCGATGCCACCTTTGCGCCAACTCCCGTGCTCGCCGATGGTGAAGCATTAAGTGCAGCCGGCGGCACGAAGTGGCGCGTCACGCTGCGCTCAGGGCTCACCTTCCACGATGGATCACCACTGACCACCGACGATGTGAAGTTCACCTATGAACTTGCAGCCTCCACGCGCTGTCCGCTCGTGAGCGACATCTGCGCCGTAGTGGCGAACCACCTCGTCTCTGTCGAGGCGGGGGCGGATGGAGCGCTCACCTTCACCCTGAAGTCACCATGGGCGCCCTGGCAGACGCGTGGACTCACGATCCCAATCCTGCCGAAGGCGACCCTCACTGCGTCACTGGCCCGACTCCAGGCCAAGGTACAAGCGGCGGATCGCAATGCCGTCTCCCTGACTCGAGAGAACATAGCCGCCGACATTGACGGCGGTGGCTGCGCCGCCTCAGGTGGCACGAACTGCACCTATGCATCACGCGTTACCGAACTTGAGCGGACCCTCGCCGACGCCGGCCTCGACCTGCCGGACCCACGCGGCTATCCGCAGCTCAGCAGCGCTGGTGAGCCAACGGGGAGCCGCGACGACGAACAGTACGCACGTGCACTCTACGTACGGCTCGCCGCGCTCGAGGGGCTCCTCCTCGCGCCGACGGAGGGTCAACTCGGCGCCGGATTCCCACTCCTCGACGTACAGAGCGCTCCGGTTGGCGCTGGTCCCTACGAATTTGTGGAGCGCGTGCCTGGGAGCTACGTACAGCTTGCCGCCTTCAAGGCGTTCGCCCTTGGTGCGCCACCGATGTCGGCAATGACGCTCACGGTCTTTACATCGCCATCCGGTGTGGTGAAGGCCTTTCAGGGGGGCACGATTGATTGGGCCCCTGACCTTCGAGCCGCAGATGTTGCTGGCCTGACTGTGAGCGACGACGCCACGCTCCTTCACATGGCATCACTTCGCGGATACAACTACCTCGCGTTCAATACACGCGAGGGGCGCCTCTTTGCCAACAGTGTCACCCGCCGTGCGCTTGCCGCCTGTGTCGACCTGCCGGCGATCATCACTGGTGCCACCGACGAGACCGGAATCAAGATCTCCAGCACCGTGGCTCCAACATCGTGGGCAGCGGAGAACCCTGCTGCCGCAGAGGCCGCGCGCGATGTTGCTGGCGCACGCGCTGCGCTCATCGCCGATGGATGGGAGGCAGGTGAGGATGGGGTCTTCACTCGTGCCGGTACGCGTTTAGAGGCCGACATCATCGTTCGTGAAGGTCAGGTCACGCGCACTCGTGCCGCCCAGCTGATCGTTGATCAGGTCGCAGAGTGCGGCATCTCCCTCACCGTCGCTGAGCTTCCCTTTGCTACCGACATCGCGCCGCGGCTGCGCTACCCAAATGACTTTGATCTCTATCTCGGTGCGTGGCAGTGGAGCCTTGATCCCGATGACTCAGACATTTTCTCCTCGAGCGCCTGCCCAACCGAAGAGGCTCCAGCCGGAAAGAATTTCGTCTGCTGGTCGAGCGCTTCCGTCGATCAGCTCCTTGCCCAAGGAGTCTCTGCTGGAAGCATTAGCTCTCGCGTCGGCATCTACGCCACCATTCAATCGCTTCGACGCAGCGAGCGCCCGTACCTCCTCCTGTGGGGCGATCCTGGATACGCTCTGCTGCGCAGCCGGTTCACCTGGGCGACACGCGAGGCTGATGTGCAGAGTCCGCTCTACGCGTGGTCAATCCACACGTGGGACTTGCAAAAGTAGGGGCTGATGCGACGCAGAGTACTCGCCCTCGCGCAAATCGCC
>QWRK01000053.1 GCA_003670455.1 Candidatus Aquidulcis sp.
CGAGTGATATCGCCACGATCCCAAGGAAGGCGATCGTGAGACGTGCGCGCAGCCCTCGGGGCGGTACGCCGTACAGGGAGTCGGTAAGCGGGCTCAGGCGCCGCTCCGTTCACCACGGTCGCTGCGGTCAGAGAAGCTGTACCCCACACCGCGAACGGTCAACACGAAGCGTGGCTTGTTTGGATCGGGCTCGACCTTGTCGCGCAAGTGACTCACGTGCACATTGATCGTCTTCTCGTCCCCCGCGATCGCGGCATCGTAATCGCGAACACGCTCCAAGAGGTCGCGGCGGCCAAAGACGCGCCCTGGCTTCTCCGCGAGGATGCGCAAGATCTCAAACTCGGTTGGGGTGAGGGTGATGCGCGCACCGCCGCGGGTGACCTTGCGACGCTCAAGGTCGATCACCAAATCCTCTGCACGAATGACGCGCCCACCCATCGCATCAGCGAGGTCGCCATAGGCGCGGCGCAGTTGCGACTTCACCCGCGTGAGCAGCTCGCGGACCCGGAAGGGCTTCGTCATGTAGTCGTCGGCTCCGAGCTCAAGGCCGAGGATGGTGTCGACCTCCTCGTCACGGGCGGTCAGGATGATGACGGGGGCCTTGGAACCGCCAGCGCGCAGGCGGCGGAGGAGCTCGAAGCCGTCGATTCCGGGGAGGCGCACGTCGAGGATCAGGAGGTCCGGAGCCTGCTTCATGCCGATCTCCAGGCCCTTGTCGCCGGTCACGGCCATGAGCGGCAGGTAGCCCTCGCCCTTCAGCGCCACCTCAAGGGCGAGCGCGACGGCTGGATCGTCTTCAACAACAAGGATCGTGGCTGCCATGCTCCGATGCTACACCCCTGACGGGGCTATCCTTCGACTCGTATGAGCACGCCAAGCGCCCCCCAGGTGATGAACGGCCATCTAACGCCCGCTGCCACCCTCGCGGTAAAGGAGCGCGGCAAGGCCCTGCTCAGCCGGCCAACCCTGAATAAGGACACCGCCTTCAGCCGTGAGGAGCGCCGACTCCTCGGCCTCGACGGGCTCCTCCCTGCGTCGATCCTGACCCTCGAGGAGCAGGTCGCCGTGGAGCTGGTCAAGATCCGCCGAAAGCAGGACCCGCTCGAGCGCTACATCGGCCTCGCTGCGCTGCAAGACCGCAACGAGACGCTCTTCTATCGCCTCCTCGTGGAGAATGTCGAAGAGTTCCTGCCCATCGTCTACACGCCCACCGTTGGCGAGGCATGCAAGCGCTGGAGCCAAATCTGGCGTCGCGCACGCGGCGCATGGATTACGCCCGAAGATGCATCGCGAATTCCTGAACTGCTGCGCAACGCTTCCGGCGGCGCAGAGATTCGCCTGATCGTTGTCACCGACAACGAGCGCATCCTCGGCCTCGGTGACCTTGGCGTTGGCGGCATGGGCATCCCAATCGGCAAGCTTTCGCTCTACACCGCCGCTGCGGGAATTCAACCATCGTGGGCACTTCCAGTCTCGCTTGATGTTGGCACCGACAACAGCGAACTGATCGCTGACCCGAATTATCTTGGACGCCGAACGCCACGACTCCGCGGCGCCGAGTACGACGCCTTCGTCGAGCGCTTCGTTCACGGTGTACAGGCGGCGTTCCCTGGTTGTGTCATTCAGTGGGAAGACTTCAAGCAGCAGAATGCGATCCGCATCCTTGAGCGCTATCGTAACGCAGTCCCTTCATTCAACGATGACATTCAAGGAACGGGAGCCGTTGCGCTCGCCGGCATCATTGCAGCGATCGTTGCGGGCGGCGGATCAGGCACGAAGAAGATTGAAGATCAACGAATTCTCTTCTACGGCGCTGGCGCAGCAACGCTCGGCATTGCGCGACTCTTGCGCCACGCGCTGGCTGCGGCTGGCCTGCAGGGAGTGGCACTCGATACCGCGATTATCGCTCTTGACTCAAAGGGTGTCGTCCACGAGGGTCGCGCCGAACTGGGTGACGGAAAGAGTGAGCTTGCGCTGAGCACCGCCGCCGTTTCGGCACTCGGCATTAGTGAGCTACTGAGCGCAGAACTTGCGGATGTGATCAACCAGGTACAGCCGACAATCTTGATTGGCACGAGCGGTCAGGCGGGCGCGTTCACCGAGCCTGCGATTCGCGCGATGGCGTCGGCCGCAGCGGCGCCGCTGATCTGGCCGCTCTCAAATCCAACCTCGTGCGCTGAAGCCACGCCGAGTGACATCTTCACTTGGAGTGATGGCCGCGCTGTTGTGGCAACGGGCTCACCCTTTGATCCAGTGGTGGTTGGCGGCACATCGCGAACGATTAGCCAGGCGAACAACGTGTACATCTTCCCTGGCGTTGGCCTCGCGGCAATTGCCGGCAGGCTGAAGTCCATTCCAGACGAGGCATTCATTGTTGCGGCGACGACCCTCGCGGCGCTGACCGCGCAGAGCGCCCCCGCGGGCGGGGCACTCTACCCGCCACTTGCAGACCTACGCTCCATTAGTCGTGCCATCGCCATTGCGGTGATTGAGGCGGGCGCGGCGGCGGGATGGGCCTCAACAGCCGACGGGGCGCGTGCCGCTGACCTCGTAGACGGCGCCATGTGGAGCCCAAACTACCGCGCCTACGTTCCCGCCTAAACTACAAACGAGCGAAAGGAGGAGTCATGCGAATCGGCGTCTTGCGCGAAACGGTCTCAGGCGAGCGACGCGTTGCCCTCGTTCCCGACGCCGTAGCCAAACTGGTGGCGGCTGGCCACCAGATTGCTGTGCAGCGTGGCGCCGGTGAGGCTGCTGGGTTCCTCGACGCCGCCTACGAGAAGGCGGGCGCAACCCTCGCCGCCGATGCCGCCGCCCTCTGTGGTGGCAACCCCGAGATCGTCGTGAAGGTGCGCAAGCCGAGCAGTGCCGAGGCGGCACTCCTTCCGAAGGGCTCGACCCTTGTTGCCCTCTTGACCCCTGGCTCTAATGACGACCTACTCCCCGCGCTCAAAGAGCGTGGCCTCACCGCCCTCGCACTTGAGCTGGTGCCGCGCATCAGCCGCGCACAGTCGATGGACGTGCTCTCCTCGCAGAGCGGCGTTGCCGGATACAAGGCGGTGCTGGTTGGCGCGAGTGCGCTCGATAAGTTCCTACCGATGTTGACGACGGCGGCGGGGAGCATCGCTCCTGCCAAGGCCTTTGTTCTTGGCGCTGGTGTTGCCGGCCTGCAAGCCATTGCCACAGCGCGCCGCCTCGGCGCGGTGGTGAGCGCCTTCGACGTGCGATCCGCCGCTGGTGAGCAGGTGCGCTCGCTGGGCGCACAGTTCGTAGAGCCCGCAGCAAAGGCCGAGGGGACGGGCGGCTACGCCCGCGCACAGACCGAGGACGAGGCATCACAGAACGCCGCGATCATCGCCGACCACATCAAGAGCCAGGATCTGGTGCTGACGACCGCGCTGATTCCTGGGCGCAAGGCGCCGATTCTCGTCACCGATGCGATGCTTGCCAGCATGCGACCAGGATCTGTTGTGCTCGACCTCGCCGCCGAATCGGGCGGCAATGTCGAAGGCTCTGTGCCAGGCGAAACAGTGGTGCGCCACGGCGTGCAGCTGATCGGCGTCGCCAACATCGCCGCATCGGTTCCACTCCATGCCAGCCAGATGTTCTCTACCAATGTGCGCACGCTCTTGACGCACCTCAGCGGCGAGAACGGCGCGCTCACCGTGAACGCCGCCGACGAGATCACCGGGCCAATGCTTGTGGTGCATAACGGCGCTGTGCCGGTGAAGGCATCATGACCGCGTTGTTGACTGCCCTGGGCGCAGCCGCCGCCTTTATTGCAGCGACCTCCGGCGGCACCCCGACCGCAGCAGCGTCAACGACGCTCATCGACGCGCAGATTGTGGAGGTGTACGTCTTCCTGCTTGCTGCGTTCACCGGCTTCCAGATCATCACCAAGGTGCCGCCGCTCCTGCACACGCCACTCATGGCGGCTACGAATGCGATCTCGGCGATCAGCCTCGTTGCCAGCATCGTGATTGCCGGCGCTGAGCGACCGCTCTACATCAACATCATGGGCATGGTTGCGGTGGCCGCCGCAACGATCAACGTGGTTGGCGGATTCGTCATCACCGACCGCATGTTGAAGATGTTCAAGAAGACTGAGGCGCCAAAGTGATCGACCAACAGATCGGCGCGCTCTTCGTGCAGATCGCCTACATCGGCGCATCTGCGGCGTTCATCCTTGGACTCCGCGGCCTGACGAAGCCTGATACCGCGCGCCGCGGCATGCAGCTTGCAGCGTTCGGCATGTTGCTCGCCATCATCGGCACCCTGTTGAACCACGAGATCGTGAGCTACGAGTTCATCATCATCGGCCTCGTTGTGGGTAGCGCCATCGGCTTGCCGATGGGCCTCCTTGTGCCAATGACCGCCATGCCGCAGCGCATCGCCATCAGCCACATGTTCGGCGCCCTCGCGGTGACGCTCGTCGGCATCGCCGAGTTCTTGCACAGCCGGGAGTACGCGGGCGGCCCTGGCGTGATCAAAATGACCGCGATCGGCTTCGAGACGCTCTTCGGCGCACTCACCATCACGGGCTCCTTCATGGCGTTCGGCAAGCTGCAGGGCTTCATCTCTGGTCAGCCGATCACCTTCCCTGGTCAAAAGCTGATCAACGCCGCCGTCTTCTTCGGCGCGGTCGGGTTGTATATCGCACTCGTGATCACCCAGTCGGGTGGATCCGGCGGCGACTCCGGCTTGATCATGTTCGCCGTGATGACGGTGCTCGCCCTCGTGATCGGCGTCACCCTGGTGCTGCCAATCGGCGGCGCCGACATGCCCGTCGTGGTCTCCCTCCTGAACTCGTACGCAGGCCTTGCGGCGAGCGCCACCGGTTTCGCAATCGGCAACAACATCTTGATCGTGGCGGGTGCCCTCGACGGCGCCAGCGGCTTCATCTTGTCGATCCTCATGTCGAAGGCCATGAACCGCTCCTTCGCGAACGTGCTCTTCGGTGCGTTCGGCGGCGAGAAGGCGGCAGTCTCTGCAAAGAGCGCCGAGGGCCTCACGACGCGGAGCGTCACGCCAGAAGATGCGGCAATGCGCATCGGTTACGCCCGCAACGTGATCATTGTTCCTGGGTACGGCATGGCGGTGGCGCAGGCCCAACACGCCGTGCGAGAGCTTGCCGAGCTGATTGAGAAGCGCGGTGGTCGTGTGCGCTTCGCCATCCACCCAGTCGCCGGGCGCATGCCTGGGCACATGAACGTGCTCCTCGCCGAGGCGAACGTGCCGTATGACCACCTCTTCGACCTTGACGAGATCAACGAAGAGTTCCACACCTGCGACGTCGCCCTCGTGCTCGGCGCAAACGATGTCACGAACCCTGCTGCGAAGAGCGACCCAGGCTCGCCGATCTACGGCATGCCGATCCTCAACGTGCAGGATGCCGAGCAGGTCATCGTCGTGAAGCGCGGCATGGCAACCGGGTTCGCGGGCATTGAGAACGAGCTCTTCTACCTCGACAAGACGTCGATGCTCTTCGGCGACGCTAAGAGCGTCCTCTCCCAGGTCGTTACCGAAGTGAAGGGGCTCTAGGCAGAGATGGAACTCAATCCGCTCGTACGAGCGGTCAGCACGGTCGCGTTGGCCGCCACCGCCTTCTTCACGCTCGCAGCCTTCCTGCAGCTCCCTGCCGACGCGGTGCTAGCGGTTCACTGGAACATCAACGGTGTTGCTGACGGCTTCGCCGGTCGAGAGGCGCTCTTGTTCGTTCCAATCACCACGGCTCTGGTCGGCGGCCTGCTCTGGCTCGCGGTGCGCTACGACCCGAAGCGCGCGAATATTGCACGCAGCGCCGATTCTCTCGGTCTGGTTGTTGTCGCTCTCTCCCTGCTGGTTGCCGTAACGCAGTCGGCAATCATCAACTCAGGATTCGGCGAGGCGGCGCGACTCGATCATGCGGTGCCTGTCGCTGCCGGTGCCCTCTTCGCCATCTTTGGCTACGCCATGCCGAACATTCGCCAGAACTACACCATTGGTGTGCGCCTCCCCTGGACGATTGAGAGCGAGGCGGCGTGGGACGCGTCACATCGATTCATCGGCGGCATCTGGATTCTTGTCGGGGCCGCCACGGCGCTCCTTGGTTATCTTGGCCTGAGTGCAGCGGCAATCCTCACGCTGCTGGTTGGCTTGACGCTCAGCGTGGTCGGCACCGTCTTCGTTGCTTATCGCGTTTGGAGTCGTGAACCGAGGTCGCCGCGCACGAAACGCCGCCGGTGATCACGGTCGATCTCCCAGCACCCGCAGCGCTTGAGGCAGCCTCCGCTGCCTTCACCTTTGCCCTTGTCGGCATCGGAATTCTCATTGTCGGTAGCGCCGTTGCCGCAGCAACTTGGGCGCGTTCACTGAATGGCTGGGCACTCGGCGGCGTCTCATTCGTGTTGAGCCAGACCGCACAGGTCGTGACACTCTTCCTCTTCGGCCCACTCATCGCCGCGTTCACCAGTGCGCCGCTGCAAGAGGCGAGCCGCGCGATCATCCTCTCTACCGCCGCGCGAGGCGTTCGCGACACGAGGCCGAGCACGGCCTTCGGGTTCGGACACGGCGCCATTGACCTGTTGACGA
>QWRK01000054.1 GCA_003670455.1 Candidatus Aquidulcis sp.
GAGCCGCGTCCGCCGCAGCCGTCGCACTCCTTGGTTCCGGAACCCTTGGCGGCGCCGCTCCCCGAGCAACCATCGCAGGCAACCTTCATCTTCAGATCGAGGTCGCGCGTGCCGCCACGAATCGATTCGCTGAACTCCACGCGCAGGTCGTAGCGCAGGTCATCACCGGGAGGCGGACCACTTCGCCGTGCACCGCGGCCGCCACCACCGAAGAAGCCTTCGAAGAGATCCTCAATGCCACCGCCGCCGAAGCCACCCTGGAAGCCGCCAGGGAATCCTCCTGGGAATCCACCAGCTCCGCCACCTGGGCCACCCGCCCCACCGCCAACCCCGGCCTCGCCGAACTGGTCGTAGCGGGCACGTTGCCCTGCGTCGGAGAGCACCTGATAGGCGTCGTTGATCTCCTTGAATTTGGCCGCAGCATCGGGCGCCTTTGATACGTCGGGGTGATGCTTCTGCGCCGCTTTACGGAACGCCTTCTTGATGTCGTCGGCGCTCGCGCTCTTTGGAACGCCGAGGATCGCGTAGAAGTCTCGCGCCATCTCGCGCCTACTTCAGCAGGAGCACGCCGAGTCGGCGCACGGCATGGCGATAGCCGATGAAGCTAATCGCGGAGAGGTAGGCGATGTCGACGAGCATGAATAGGTTGAGATCTCCGAAACAGAGCGAACGCACAAGATGCGTGCCGCGCGTGAGCGGCGAGAGCTCCACGATCCAGCGCAGGGCTCCTGGGTAGATCTCGACCGGGTAGAAGGTCGCCGAGAAAAGGAAGAGCGGCGTCAGCACGATGAAGAGGAAGTCGAAGTCTTTCCAGCTGCGCATATGGGTGGTGATTGCGAAGCCGGCCGCGCCGAAGGAGAAGCCGATAAAGACCACGGCGAGTGGGGCGAGAAGCGCGAGTGGCGACTGCACCAGGCCGAAGGCGAGCATCACCACGAGGAAGGCGGTGGCGTAGATGACGCCGCGCAGGTTGGACCAGAGCAACTCACCCACGGCGAGGTCGCCCACACCAACCGGTGTGGAGAGAATTGCGTCGTAGACCTTGCCGTACTTCAACTTATAGAAGATGTTGAAGGTGGAGTCGAAGATGGCGCCATTCATGGCGGCACTCGCGAGGAGTGCGGGGGCAACGAAGGCCGCATAGGGAACTTCAACACCGCCGTACGGAATGGTGCCAATCACGCCGCCCACCCCGTAGCCGATGCCGAGCAAGAAGAAGAGTGGCTCAAAGAAGCCAGTGACGATGATCAGCCACTGTCGGCGATAGACGAAGACGTTGCGTTCGAAGACGCTAAAGGCGCGTGGGGCAAGACTGGCAATCACTTCAGCATCCTCTTTCGGAAGAGGTAGATCGCAGCGATGGAGCCGGCGATCCCCCAAAGAAGGAGCGCGCCGACATGGAACCAGACGTAGGTGACTGGGGTGCCCAGCGCCAGCGAGCGGCTGAGTGCCACGCCGTGTGCGAGCGGGGTGCACCAGGAGAGCACCTGGGCGGCGAACGGCAGATTCTCGATCGGGAAGTAGGTTCCTGAGAAGAAGCCGAGGGGGGTGATGATCAGTCGGAAGAGGAAGGCGAACCCCTGGTCCGACTTCTGCGTGACCGAGAAGGCGGCCATCGGGGCGCCGAAGGCGAAGGCGGTGAGCACGGAGATGCCGAGCATGCCGAGCGCTCCGGTTGGGCTCGTCGCGATCCCCGTAACGAGGAGGACCCCCGCAAAGAAGGCGGCGGCGAAGGCGACCTTCCCCACGATGAAGGCGATCGCGCCGACCATGACGTCGGCGGCGTTGAGGGGTGTCGCCACCATGGCGTGATAGATGCGGACCCACGCAACGCGCGCCAAGATCGGCCAGGCCGCCTCGCTGGTCGCCAGGTTCATTGCCGAGCTGGCCATCAGTGCTGGGGCGATGTACGCCACGTAGCTGACCCCGCCCGTGATTTCGGCGGCCTTGTCGCCAACGAGGACGCCGAGGCCGATGCCGAGTCCCGCAAGTACGACGAGTGGTTCGATGAAGCCGCTAAAGACCGACCCCTGCCACTCGCGTCGATAGACGGAAATCATGTATGCCACAACGTGGCGCCAACGCGTTGGATGTGGTGCCGCCTCGCGGATGGCGGCGAGTCGGCTGCGTGTCCGATTCGGAGCGACGCTCGACGCGGCGGTCACTCGTCGAGTGTCCGGCCAGTAAGCCGAAGGAAGACATCCTCCAAGCTTGAGCGTCGCACGAGCCAACTCTCAGGATCAAGACCGTGCTCCAGCGCGCGGGCGTGCGCCGCTTCGCCGTTCTCACAACCAATGATCACGCGTTCCGCAAGTCGCTCGTAGCGGTCGCCAATCCCTTCCAGCACCTTCACGTCGATTGATTCCGTGCCGTTTGGGAAGCGCAACTCGAGCACTTCGCGCGACGCGTGCTCAACGATGAGTTGTCGTGGCGAGCCCTCGGCGACGATCTTCGCCTGATCCATCACCACGAGTCGGTCGCAGAGCTGCTCGGCCTCATCCATGTAGTGCGTCGTCAAGACAATGGTGGTGCCGCCGCGCTTCAAGCGCTGCAGCGCATCCCATAAGAGGTGTCGCGCCTGTGGGTCGAGACCGGTGGTCGGCTCGTCGAGCATCAGGATACGTGGGCTGGCGATGAGTGATCGCGCAATGGAGAGTCGGCGCTTCATGCCGCCAGAGAGCGGCTCCACCTGATCCTTGGCGCGATCGCTCAACTGGAAGAGCTCAAGAAGTTCGTCAGCGCGCGTCGCAATCGCCGCGCGCTCCATGCCGAAGAAGCGACCGAAGATGAGCAGGTTCTCGCGAACCGTCAGCTCCATATCGAGCGTCTCTTGCTGGTGCACCACGCCGATCTGGCCGCGGATCTCGGAGCCGTGAAGATCTGGGTCCTGCCCGAAGATCTCGAGGGTGCCCGAGGTGCGTGGCGAGACGCCCGCAATCATGCGCATCGTCGTCGTCTTCCCTGCGCCGTTGGGCCCAAGGAAGCCAAAGAACTCGCCGTCGCGGACTTCGAAGTCGATGCCGTCCACGGCCGACCGCGCCCCGAAGACCTTCGTCAGGCCTTGGGCGCGGATCAGCGCGGTAGGTTCAGATGCGGAGTTGGTCATACCCATAGGTTAGACCTCCTTCGCTTCGCCTTCGATTGTCTCCTCGCTGGCAGGGGTTGGCTCACCACTCTCGGCGCCGTTTGCACCTTCGGCCTGACCCTGCTGGTAGGCGGCGGTGCCGATCTCTGACATGAGTCGCGCGAGTGCTTCGCCCTTCTCTTTCAGAAGCGTCTGGTCCTCACCCTTGAGGGCCTCGCGGACCTCGCCGATGAGCCCCTCAGCTTCGGCCTTCTTCGCCGCATCAACCTTGTCGCCAAGATCGGTGAGCGTCTTCTCCGCCTGGAAGGCGAGTGCTTCGGTCTGATTGCGGAAGTCAACCGCCTCGCGGCGTGCCTTGTCTTCTGCCTCATGATCCTTCGCCTCACGCACCATGCGATCAACGTCGTCCTTGCCGAGCATTGAGCTGCCGGTGATGCGCACCTGCTGCTCCTTGCCCGTCGCGCGATCCTTTGCCTTCACGTCGAGGATGCCGTTCGCGTCGATGTCGAACGTCACCTCAACCTGTGGCACGCCGCGCGGCGCGGCAGGGATCCCGGAGAGAATGAACTTGCCGAGCGTCTTGTTATCGGCGGCAAATTCGCGCTCACCCTGCAGCACGTGGATCTCCACCTGCGGCTGGTTGTCGGAGGCCGTCGAGAATGTCTGGCTCTTCGACGTTGGGATCGTCGTGTTGCGCTCGATGAGCTTCGTCATCACGCCACCCAACGTCTCAATGCCGAGCGAGAGCGGCGTTACATCAAGCAACAGCACATCCTTGACGTCGCCCGCGAGGACGCCGCCCTGGATTGCGGCGCCGATCGCCACCACCTCGTCGGGGTTCACACCCTTCGATGGCTCCTTGCCGCCGAAGAGCGCCTTGACCGCCTCGACAACGGCGGGCATGCGCGTCATGCCGCCGACGAGAACGACCTCGTCGATCTCCGACGCCTTGAGGCCCGAGTCCTTTAGTGCGGCGAGCACTGGAGCCTTCGTCTTCTCGATCAGGTCGGCGACCAGGGCCTCGAGCTTCGCTCGGGTCAGGGTCACCACGACGTGCTTCGGACCGGTTGCGTCTGCCGTGATGTACGGCAGGTTGATCTCGGTCTGGCCCGTGCCAGAGAGCTCAATCTTGGCCTTCTCCGCCGCCTCCTTGAGTCGCTGGAGGGCCTGCTGATCCTTCGAGAGATCGATCCCCTGGTCCTTCTTGAACTCAGCCAAGAGCCAGTCAATGATGCGCTGGTCGAAGTCATCGCCGCCAAGGTGCGTGTCGCCGTTCGACGACTTCACCTCAAAGACGCCGTCCCCAAGCTCCAGGATTGAGATGTCGAACGTGCCGCCACCAAGGTCGTAGACGGCGATCTTCTCTTCCTTCTTCTTGTCGAGACCGTAGGCGAGCGCCGCCGCGGTTGGCTCGTTGATGATTCGCTTCACGTCGAGACCCGCAATGCGGCCGGCATCTTTCGTTGCCTGTCGCTGCGTGTCGTCAAAGTAGGCCGGCACGGTGATGACGGCCTCGGTGATCTTCTCGCCGAGGAAGGCCTCTGCATCGGCCTTGAGCTTCTGCAGAATCATCGCCGAGATCTCTTGTGGCGAATAGGATCCGCCGTCGACCTTGACCTTGACGCCGTCACTGCCGGCATCCTTCTCAACAACATACGGAACAAGGCCCTTCGTCTTCAACGACTCAGCGTCGTCAAAACGTCGACCCATAAAACGCTTGATGCTAAAGACGGTGTTCGTTGGATTCGTCACCGCCTGGCGCTTCGCCAGCTGGCCAACGAGTCGCTCGCCGCCCTTACCAAAACCAACAACCGATGGAACGGTTCGTCCGCCCTCGGCGGAGCTGATCACCGTTGGCTCACCGCCAACCATGGCGGCAACAACGCTGTTCGTAGTTCCAAGATCAATCCCGATAATCTTTCCCATTTGGTTCTCCTTTTTCTCACTACTGCTTCCAAAATTTTCTACGCTATGTGGAGCGGTCGCTCCGTTAGTCGTTCGCCACACTCACCACCGCAGGTCGCAGAATTCGGTCACGAATTCGCCACCCCTTTCGATGCTCGGCAATCACTTCGCCGGCCGGCTTGCCACTGCCGGGAACCTGGGCGATCGCCTCGTGTTCCCGCGGATCAAACTCCTTGCCGATCGATTCAAATGGGGTCACCCCTTCGCTCTCCAGAAGCGCCAGGAGCTTTCGATTAATCGCGGCGATCCCTTCCACCCAAGGCTCGGCCGTGAGGTTCTCGGGGACGGCGGCGAGGGCGCGGTCCATGTCGTCGGCAACCGCCAGGGCCTTGATCAAGAGTGACTCGCTCGCCAGCCCGGCCTCGCGCTCCCGCTCCTCGGCAGTGCGGCGGCGGAAGTTGGCGAAGTCGGCGGCGGTGCGCTGGTGGGCAGCGATCTGCTCGTCGCGCTCCAAGAGGGCGGCGGCAAGCGGGTCGAGCTCAGGCGCCTCCTGCTCGGTTGCCTCTGACTCGGTCGTCGGTTGGGTCATGCGTGCCCCCTTTTGTGCTCAGGAGCCCCCGATTTTGGGAGGCCTCGTGCGTAAGTTAGCACTCAAAGGATTAGAGTGCTAACTCGCTGACGCGAGAATACGCCGCGGGGCGGCGGGAGTCAAGCGCTAGGCGCGGTGGAAGCGGGTGACGAGCTCCGAGAGGAGGTTGGCCACGAACTGGACCGAGCCGACCGCTCGCGGATACGGCATGCGGGTTGGCCCAAGGACCCCCACCACGCCGAGTGCCTGACCGGGGACCCCATACGGGGCCAGGATCAGGGAGACGCCGTGCATCTCCACCGGCACGTTCTCGCTGCCAATAAAGAGTCGAACCTGCCCACCCTGCACCACCTCGTGCACCAGGTTGCCGAGGTAGCCGCGCCCCTCCAGCGCCGTGAAGACGTTGCGCACTCGCGAGCTCTCCGCGAACTCCGGAGCCTCCATCACATTGAGGAGGCCGTCGCTATAGACGTGCTCGACCGCCGCATCGTCGATCTCGGCGAGGAGGCGGCTCGTGCGCTCCAACACCGTCCGCACGATTGCGCGGTTCGGCAGCGACTCGGGGAGGCTGGTTGCGGCGGCGGCGAGTTGCGCTGAGCTCTTGTTGAGCACCGTGGCATTCAGGCGACTTGCTACGGCGGTGAGCGCCTCCTGA
>QWRK01000055.1 GCA_003670455.1 Candidatus Aquidulcis sp.
TGTGGCTGCCGTGGTTCGCGTCGTGCACCACCCACAGTTGTCAGCTGCGCTCTGGCTTGAGCGCCGCGCTGTATGCCGCAAGTGTTCGTTGTCGCGCCTCGGCATGATCGACGATCGGTTCCGGATACTGCTCACCGAGTCTGATGCCCGCTGCATCCAGCGCCTTCGGATGTGCCCACGGGGCATGGATTGCAGGCGTTTGCAGGGCGGCAAGCTCTGGCACCCAGCGGCGCACATACTCGCCATCGGGGTCAAAGTTTCCCGCCTGGGTGACTGGATTGAAGATGCGAAAGTACGGTTGCGCATCGGTGCCACTCCCCGCGCACCACTGCCAGCCGCCATTGTTCGCAGCAATGTCACCGTCAACGAGATGTCGCAAGAAGTGCGCCTCGCCTTCGCGCCAGTCAATCAGCAAATCTTTCGTCAGGAACGATGCGGTAATCATGCGCGCGCGATTGTGCATGAATCCGGTCGCTGCGAGTTGACGCATCCCCGCATCAACAACCGGGTAGCCCGTCGTGCCGCTCTTCCACGCTTCAAGTGCGCGCTGGTCGCTGCTCCATTTGATTGCGTCGTAGCTCGGTCGCCACGCGCTGCGCGCCGCATGTGGCGCATGCCAGAGCACCTGTGTGTAGAAGTCACGCCAAGCGATCTGGCTCACCCAGAGTCGTTCACCTGAACGCTCACCCTCTTGCAGCGGTGGAAGTGGGAGTTGTCGCGCAACAAGTTCGCGCGGCGAGAGGAGTCCGATGTGCAGCGCCGCAGAGAGGTGGCTCGTGCCAGCGGTGTCGGCCAACGTATTGCGTCGATTCGCGTACTCACTAACCGATCGTCGCCATGCATCTGCGTGCGCGCGCGCGGCGCGTTCACCAGGTACGGGGAGTTGATCGATCTGTGCGGTTGGCACCGCATGTGCATCGAGAAGTGCTTGGTCAACGGTGGAGGCTGGAGTTGGTGTTGGCAGTGATGGAATTTTTTTCGGCGCTGGCAGCGGTGCGCTGGCGTCTACCTGTTCGAGCCAGCGGCGGAAGTACGGCGTGTACACACCGTACGGCGTGCCGCCACCGGTGAGCAGCTCTTCTGGCTCAACAACGACGAGGCCGCGCTTTGCATGTAGTTGCACGCCGAGTGGTGTGAGCAGTTCTGCAACGGCACGATCGCGCTTCCGCGCGAATGGCGTGTGATCGCGCGTCATGAATAGATCGATGTCGCCCACACCGCCTGCGGCGCGCAGTTCGCCAATCAGTCGCGGAAGTGCCGTTGCGGCCGGACCCTGCAGCTCAATGAGATCCGAGCCGAGGGCGCGCAGGCTGGTGGCGAGCTCTGTGACGCTCTCGCGCAGGAACCAGGTGCGGTTGGCGCTGGCGCGGGGGCCAGCGATAAGGCCTGGCTCCCAGATGAAGATCGGCAAGAGGGGTGCGCCGCGATCCTTGGCCGCCGCTACGGCCGCCACCAGGGCGGGGTGGTCGGCGAGGCGAAGGTCTCGGCGGAACCAAAGGATCACTGGGGGGTTCAACATCGTCGGCAGATCATCGCACCTCGACCGTGCCGCGGGGCACCCGATCGGGGCGGCGAGGGGGTACGATCCCCCCGCCGTGCGTTGCCCGGCAGCATCCAGCCAGCCGAGAGCGAGGGGCTATGCCTGCGAGCGTGATCGTCGGACTCCAGTGGGGCGACGAGGGGAAGGGGAAGACCACCGACTTCCTCGCCGAGCAGGTCTCGACGGTCGTTCGCTACCAGGGCGGCGACAACGCTGGCCACACGATCGTCATCGGTGACGACACCTTCAAGCTGCACCTGGTCCCCTCGGGTGTCCTCTATGGGCACATCACCCCAATCATCGGGCCAGGGGTGGTCGTCAACCCCGCCACGCTCATTCGGGAGTTCGACGGGCTGATCAGCCGCGGCATCGACATCTCCAAGGTGCGCGTCAGCCACGCAGCGCACCTGATCCTTCCGTATCACGTGGCGCTCGATAAGGCCCGTGAGAGCGCGCTCGCCGGAGACAAAGTGGGCACCACCCAGCGCGGCATCGGTCCCGCCTATGAGGATCGCGCCGCTCGGCTCGGCCTCCGGGTAGAAGACCTCCTTGATCCAGCCTCGACAGCGGCGCGACTGGCGCGCGTGATCCCTGAGAAGCGCGCACTCCTCGCTGCGCTTGGTGCCACCGACTATGCCGACGCGGTTGACGCCGATGCGATAGCTGCGCTCATCGCCACCTGGGGCGAGCGACTCCGACCGCACATCGCTGACACGAACGACCTGGTCCAGCGTGCCTACGCCCGTAAGGAGCACCTTCTCTTTGAGGGCGCCCAGGGGGCGATGCTCGACCTTGATCACGGCTCGTACCCATTCGTCACCTCATCACATCCAATCGCCGGTGGTGCGACAACAGGCGGCGGCATCGCTCCGCTCCAGATTGACGAGGTGATGGGCGTCATGAAGGCATACGCCACGCGTGTCGGTTCGGGCCCATTCGTCACCGAGCTCACCGACGCAATCGGCGAGCGCATCGCCGTCACCGGTCATGAGGTTGGCACGACAACCGGTCGCCGTCGCCGTGTCGGCTGGAACGATGCCGTTCCACTCCGTTACGCCGTTGAGTTGAATGGTGTCTCAAGCATCATGTTGAACAAGCTCGACGTGCTCTCGGGCATTCCTGAAATTCTGCTCTGCGTTGCGTATGAGATTGACGGCAAGCGCGTTGAGCGCTGGCCAGCATCAGGTTCTGAACTTGCACGCGCAAAGCCGATCTACGAAACGTTCCCCGGATGGGAGCAGGAGATCACCAGCGTTCGCGCAATGGCCGACCTCCCAGAGAACGCCCGCCGCTATGTCACGGCACTCGAAGAGATTGCCGGTGCGCCGATCGTGCTCCTCTCGGTTGGCCCTGAGCGCACGCAAACAATTGAGCGCGCCTGGCGCCCGTTGCGCCACGCAAAGCGATGATCCCCCGCTACGCCACGCCGTCAATGACGGCGGTCTGGAGCGATGAGGCGCGCTGGAGTGCGGCGCTGCAGGTTGAACTCGCGGTGCTTGACGCGCAGGCTGCAACGGGCGAAGTGCCTGCCGACGCCGTTGCGGTAATCCGCGCCAAGGCGAAGGTCGATGTCGCACGCATCAACGAGTTGGAGCGAACTACTGATCATGACGTCGTCGCCTTCGTGAACCAGCTCGCGGAGAGCGTTGGCCCAGAGGGTCGCTGGATTCACCACGGCCTCACCAGCAGCGACGTTGTTGACACTGCACTCGCACTGCAGATGCGCGATGCTGCTGCGCTCATTGACGCAGGCCTCGCCACACTGCTTGGGACCATCATTCGCCGCGCACGCGAGGAGCGCGACACGATCATGATCGGGCGCACGCACGGTATGCACGCAGAGCCAACCACCATGGGCGCCAAGATGGCGAACTGGGCCTTTGAGGTTGCACGAGCACGTGAGCGCATCGCTCTTGCTGCTGCTGAAGCTGCCACCGGAAAGATCTCCGGGCCTGTCGGCACCTACAGCCAGATCAGCCCAGAGATCGAGCAGATTGCACTAGCGGCGCTCGGACTTCGCGCCGATCAGGCCAGCACCCAGATTGTGCAGCGCGATCGCCACGCCGCCTTCGTGAGTGCGATCGCCATTGCTGGCGGCACGCTTGAGCGAATCGCCACCGAGATCCGCCACCTGCAGCGTTCCGAAGTGGATGAGATGCGCGAGCCGTTCCGCACTGGTCAGGCTGGTAGCTCGGCGATGCCGCAGAAGCGCAATCCGATCAAGAGTGAACGAATCGCCGGTCTCGCTCGCCTCCTACGGGGTTACGCCGCAGCGGCGATGGAGAACCAGCCGCTCTGGCACGAGCGCGACATCAGCCACAGCTCCGCCGAGCGCATCCTCCTTCCAGATGCCACCTCGCTCCTTGCCTTCATGACGGATTCGCTCAACGGTGTAATCGATGGCGCAGAGATTCGCCGCGAGCGGATGATGGAGAACCTTGCGGCAGGGCTCGGGCTGCACGCCGCATCGCGGCTACTCACGGCGCTCGTTGATACGGGGATGCAGCGCGATGCCGCCTATGTAATTGTGCAGGCCGCGGCGGCGAGCGCACGCGATGGCAACCGACAGCTACATGAGGTGTGTTTGGCAGATGCCAGCATTACCGCTGCGCTCAGCAGCAGCGCGCTGCTGAAGCTCTTTGATCACCGCGCCTCGACAGTGCATGCAGCACTACTCGTTGATCGATTGGCTCAATTAGAAACTCGGGGATAAATCGAACGGCCGAGACCCCGAAGGGTCCCGGCCGTCCGGGTTGCTCTAAGAGCTACTGGACTCAGCGCGCTGGGCGTCGGGTCGAGAAGCAGTTGTCGCAGTAAACCGGCTTGCCGCTGGTTGGCAGGAAGGGGACCATGGTCTCCTTGCCGCAATCCGAGCAGGTTGCTGGGTGCAACTCGCGTGGTCCGCGAGGTGCGCGTGGGGCGCCGTAGCCGCCGGCGCTGTACGAGCTGCCACCGGTGTAGCCGCCGAAGCCGCCACCCGCTGAACCACCCTCGCGCTGCGCCTTACGGGCATTGCGGCATGGTGTGCAGCGCTTTGGCTCTGTGAAGCCGCGCTCAGCGTAGAACTCCTGGTCCCGCGCTGTGAATACGAATTCCTGGCTGCAATCCATGCAGACCAAGTTCTTGTCTGTGTACATTCCGTTCACTCCTAGTGCTGGCTCGCCTCGTGGTCCGATGCTGGTCTCGCGAGCCCTGGATGGGAACGGTTGACTGATCTCGGTCGCGTGCGTGCGTGCTTATGTCCACCGAAGCCCGGGGGACCTCCGTAGCATACGGCATCCCGCTCATATCTCATAGGGGCTGCCCTACAATCAGTCGCAATGGGGTGCCGCCGGCCCCCCGAAGACTCGTGGAGGTCCCTGCGAATGCCCAGTCGAACCCTCGTCGCCGCCCTCGCCGCTGAGGTGATCGGCACCTTCCTCTTCTTCGTGGTCGGAGCAGGCGCGGTGATCATGGACGCCCAGACCGGCGGGGCGGTCGGCCTTATCGGGATCGCCCTCGCCCACGGCCTCGTTCTTGCCGCCCTTGGCACCGCCTTCGCCCCGATCAGTGGCGGGCAGTTCAACCCGGTGGTGACCGTGGCCCTCTGGCTGGTTGGCAAGGTCCGAACCATTGAGGGGATTCGCTACATCGTGGCCCAGCTGCTCGGCGCCGTCGCCGCTGGGTTCGCTCTCAAGTTCGCCTTTGGCGGCTTCGAGGCGGGAGACTCCGCCTGGTCGATTGCAGGGGGCGGATCACCTGCTGTTGCTGCTGGCCTGACCCAGTTCACGGCGATCGCCGTCGAGGCGGTCCTTACTGCTGTGTTGGTCTACGCCGTCCTCCTGACCGCCGTTGATAAGCGCGCCCCACAGCTCGGTGCCCTCCTTATCGGTGGCGTAATCATCGCCGACATCATGGTGGGCGGACCGCTCACTGGCGCGGCAATGAATCCGGCGCGCTGGTTCGGTCCAGCAATTGCGTTCGGTGACCTCTCGGGGGCCGTCGTCTACATCGTTGGGCCACTCATCGGTGCCGTCGCCGCCGCGCTCTCCGTTCGCTACCTCTTCGCCGAGCGATAAATGCCAGGCGACGATTGGGCGGCGCAGCGCCCTTCGTGGCTGAAGGGGGCACAGCGCTGGTTCGGTCGACTGATTGGACTCGTTGCGCCGTTGCACGCGCGCCTTGCCCTTGC
>QWRK01000056.1 GCA_003670455.1 Candidatus Aquidulcis sp.
GTGCTGCAGCCTGCAGTGGCACTGGCGCCGTCCAGCACTCTTTCACATCACTCTCGGCAACAAGGCGACGCTTCTTGTCGATGCCGCAATACGAGACCTTGCCAATGACGGAGCGGCGCATGTGCCGACAGCTTCCACACGAGGCGGTTGGCGTCTTGCACACCCAGCATTGGCCAGACTCTTCTTGAATTGCGCTACACGTTGGGCAGCGCCAGGTGAGGGCTGGCGCAGCACTCACGGCTTCACCAGGTAGACACGGAAGTTTTGCGTTCCTGAAATCGGGTCACCAACGGTGAGCTCGTACGTTACGGTGACGAGACCACGCCCCTCGGTGTTGAAGTTGTTTGGGAAGGCGTAGGTCCACGCAGCCCGCCCATTGACATCAGAGGTCACGCAGACAGGTTCGCTTGGTGGCGAACCAGTAGCACTCACATACATACAGACCCGCACGTTTGCAGCTGGAGCACCAGTTGAATCGGTTGCTGTCGCGGTGATGAGGAAGTCTTTCCTGTTACTCAAGATGATGGTTCCCGGATTCAGGATGATTGAGATGCGGCCAACCGATGCGCTCGTCGAGATCTCAACGCTCTTTGATGTTTGGTTACCGGCACCATCTGTCGCTGTAATGGTCAGCACATTGGTGCCATCGCGAAGCGTGATGGCAATTGAGAACGCCCCCTTGGTTGTGGATCGTCCGCTTTCAATCGTTCCCGTTGTCTCGTTGCGCACCTGTACGTCAATGTCTTTGTCGGTCTTACCCGTGACAGTGACAGAGTCACCGTCCATGATCGCGCCTGGTGTGGGCGCCGTAACGCTGAGGGCAGGTGCGCTCGTATCTCGCACAACCGTGATTGGCGCAGAGCGCGTCCCCTCAACACCGTTGATCACAGCGACGGCTTCGATCACGTTGCTGCCAGCTGAGAGGGGAACCTTGGCGACGTCAAAGCCTGCAGTCTTCGGCATGGTGATCTCAGCACCAGTGATGACCGAACCATCTTCGCGCGTGATGATGATGCGAATGATGGCGTCACTCTTCTCGAGAAGATCCTGTGGAAGGGTGCCACTAACGGTAATCGTTGCTGCGGCGGTGATTGGCTCACTCGGCTCGCTGAGCGTTGGCCGCCCCGGTTCCACTGAAGCGGGAGGAGGCGTCGGTGATCCGTTTCCGCCGATTGAGGTGATGAACGGAAGTGCAATGGCCGCAAGGCCGATTGCTCCCGCAATCACGAACAGGGTGATGAACGTTGAGAAGGCGGTTGCAATCGTGCCGCCGACACTGCGCGATGTGGCGTTTGATCGCCTGGATGCTGATTCAACCTGATAGGGGGGTGTGTACCCCTCGGATCGGCCGGGGAGGCCGCGCCGTGGTGGCTTCGAACTCGATCGACGGAAGAGTCCCATAGGGCGATTCTCGCACGCAGCGCGCCGAGACCGCTACGCTCCAACGATGCCCGATCAACCGAGTGACCCGCAGCTGATCCTCGAGATGCGTGATCGCGTGGCGCGCGCTCGCGCTGAGGTCGTTCGTGCCGTTGGTGAAGGGCGTGGCCCCGAGGCATGGCGCGCCGCACTAGTGGCGCTGGAGTCGCGCGGGCGCTTCGGCATTCGCATGGGGCTGGGGCGATCCAACGCCCTCCTCCGCGCTCTCGGCTCACCCGAGGCGGGGGTACGCGGTGCGCTCGTCGCCGGAACCAACGGGAAGGGGAGCGTCGTCGCCCTCGTCTCAGCAGCACTCCGTGCGGCGGGGATTCGCCACGCCACCACCCCGAAGCCACACCTGGTCAGCTACCGCGAGCGCGTGCAGATCGACGGGCAGCCGCTCGCCCCACTCCCATTCGCCCAGGCGGTGGCGCGTGCCCTTGATGCCGCCGACCAGATCGAAGAGCGCGTCGGCCCAGCCACCGAGTTTGAGATCCTCGTCGGCGCGATCTTCGAAGCACTTCGCCAGGAGAAGATCACCACGGCGATCGTCGAGGTTGGTCTTGGCGGACGACTCGATGCCACGCACGCCTGGGATGGCGGAGTGGCGGTTGTCACCAATGTTGGCTTAGATCATCAGCAGTACCTAGGCGACACGATTGAGGCGATCGCCAAAGAGAAGGCGGCGATCATCGTGCGTGGCGACCGTGCGGTGATTGGCGCGAGCGAACGGGGCGGCGCGCTTGATGTGATTCGCCATCGTGCGCAACGCGTTGGCGCGCCATTCACGATCGCGCGCGCTGGCGCCACTCGGTCACTCGGACGCGACGGCATTGAGGTAGAGATCGAAGGCCGCGGTGCGGTACGTGTTGGCCTGCTCGGTCGACATCAGGGAGCGAACGCTGCGGTAGCAGCCGCAACGCTCGACGCACTCCGAGATGCTGGCATCGCTTCGGTGAGCGACGAAGAGTTGCGCGCCGGATTCGCAGCGGCACGATGGCCTGGTCGCATGGAGCTGATTCCGAGCGCACTCGGTGGCGGAGATGAACGCGACCTACTTCTTGATGGCGCGCATAACGAAGATGGTGCTGCAGCGCTATCTGCAGCACTCGGCGATCTCGCCCCACATCTTCGGAGCGCGAACGGCGCACAGAGCGCACCACTTGTGTTGATCCTTGCCGTGATGGCTGACAAATCAATTGCGGAGTTGAGCGCTGCCCTCGCGACATCGCCAGCACTGCGCGCCGCGCATGTGATCTGTACGACCGTTGGTGATGTGCGATCCCTCGCACCAGAGCAACTCGCCGCCGCGGTTCGCGGAGCCAAGCTTGGCGCGCAGGTGCAGATCGCGGCAAGTCCGAACGCGGCACTCCTTGCAGCTGCAGAGCACAACGGGCCAATCATCGCGGCAGGATCGCTCTACCTGGTTGGTGCGATTCGTGGCGAACTAATGCGCCGCGGTGTGCTTCCAGATGACGGGAGCCGTGATGACGTGGCAGGATCTGCCACATGAGCAAGAGCCCAACGAACCGCGAAGCGATCAGCCACTCATACGCGCCAATCCCAGCGACGACGATTGGGCCACTGCGCGTTGTGTGGGGAAGCCGCACCTACGTCATGGCGGTGGCGAACCTTACCCCTGACAGCTTCTCGGGTGATGGCCTCATGGCGCCGAGTGACTCAGCAAGCGATTTTCTGGATCGCGTGGAGCAGCTTGCACGCGACGCAGTGCGCGACGGCGCTGATTTGCTCGACCTTGGCGCCGAGTCAACCCGGCCAGGTCACACAGAGATCTCAGCGGCAGACGAGATCGCCCGGCTCATCCCCGCCATTGAGCGGCTTCGACGCGTGCTGCCCACACTGGCGCTGAGCGCCGACACCCAGAAGGTTGAGGTGGCCGCCGCGGCGCTCGACGCGGGGGCGCACATGCTGAACGACATCTGGGGGACTCGCGTAGGTGATGAGATGTTGCAGCTCGCCGCTCAGCGCGGCGTGCCGATTGTCGTCATGCATAACCGGAGAGAGGTGGCCACAGGCGCGGAGGCCGCCAACTTCACCGAAGAGTTCCTAGAGGAGATGTCGGCGGTCGCGGCGCGTGGCCGCGCGCTTGGCATCCCGCCAGAGCAGTTGATCCTCGACCCTGGATTTGGCTTCGGGAAGGGTCCCGCCCAGAACCTGGTCACCCTGCGACTCCTCGGCGCCCTGCGCGATTTGGGCCACCCCGTGCTCCTAGGCACCAGCCGCAAGTCCACGCTCGGTCGCGTCATCGACGGGGCTCCAGCCGATCGACTCGCCGCCACGGTGGCCACGAGTGCACTCGGCGCGCTTGCTGGGGTCGACATCGTGCGCGTGCATGACGTGCAGGAGAACCGGGACGCGGTGCGCGTCATTGACGCTGCCCTGCGTGCAGTGGCTGACGACCCCGACGACGCCATCGGCCCGAACCCGAACCGTGCTGGTCGCCCTCCACGGCCGAGCCAGCGTGATCGCATCTCCGTGCGCAACGTGCGCTTTGACGCGGCGCATGGCGTCTACCCAGAGGAGCAGCAGAAGCCGCAGCCATTCTTCGTTGACGTTGAGGTAGACGCCGAACTTGCCCCAGCCGGTCGCGGCGACGCACTCGCCGCTTCAGTCGATTACAGCGAACTCGTGCGCGTCGCAGTTGAGCGCGTCGGGGCTGGAGGCCACGCCGATCTCATTGAGGCGCTTGCAGAGCGCATCGCTGACGCCGCGATGGAGGTTGTTGCTACAAGTGGAGCAACCGTGCATGAGGTGCGCGTTCGTGTACGCAAGCCCGAGGCTGCAGTAGCTGCGCCAATTGATTGGGCTGGCGTTGAGGTAGTACGCACGCCGTAAGGCGAGCGACGCACCGCCCTACTCTTTCGGTCGGATCCCCAACTCCACCGCGATCGTGATGGACGACCCATCGCGAAGCACGGTCAAGGTAATCGTTGTGCCGGGCGAGTACTGCACCAAGAGATCCTGGAGCGGATGGGCCTCATCAATCGCCGTCTCATTCACAGCGGTGATGATGTCCCCACTCTTGAGCCCTGCCGTTTCCGCTGGGCTGCCAGCAATGATTGGCGATGTGGTTCCATCGGCGATGATCCATGCGCCGGCGCTGACCGACAGGTCGTTCTCTTTAGCGATGCGCAGATCGAGTGCGGTGTAGCGCACGCCGATCCACGGTCGTGACAGTGGAATGCCCGCAAGTGCCTGCTCAAGAATTGGTCGTGCGATATCAATCGGAATTGCAAATCCAATACCCGCGCCCTCTGTGGAGATTGCGGTGTTGATACCGATGACGGCGCCACTGGAGTCAACAAGTGCGCCACCAGAGTTACCAGGGTTGATAGCGGCATCGGTTTGGATGAGGCCGTTAATTGATCCGCTCTCGGTTGTGATGTCACGCCCAAGCGCAGAGACAATGCCAGCGGTGACGGAGTTGGTGTACACGCCGAGTGGCGATCCGATTGCGATCGCAGTCTGGCCCACCTTGATGCCACCAGAGCGCCCAAGGGTTGCCGTTGGCAGACCAGCTGCATCAATCTTTACAACTGCAAGATCGGTAAGGGTGTCGATACCGTAAACCGTCCCCGTAAAGTCTCGACCATCTTTCAGGTGCACAACGATTGACGTTTCATCTTCGACAACATGCTTATTTGTCACGATCCATCCGTCAGCTGAGTAGATCACGCCGGAGCCGATCCCATCGCCATCAGTGGTAGTGACTTCAAGGGTGACGATTGCCGGAGAGACCCGCTCCGCAACAGCAACAATCGCCGACTGCTCAGAGACGAGCGTCTGCCGAATCTGCGTGGTGATGTCACCACCAGAGAGTCCATCAAGAAGGAGAATTGTCGCTGCAGCGCCGCCACCCGCGCCGAAGAGGAGCGAGAGGGCAAGCATGCCGGCGATCGCGCCACGGCTCAGAGACCCGGTTCCGGCACGAAGTGAATTGCGTGCCGCCTGCAGTGGGCCACTCTCGCGCGTGATCCACGCCGCTGGTCCGGTGGCCGGCTCTGGCTCAAATCGAAGCGGCGGACGGCGCTTCACTGGACTCTTTGCAACCCTCTTTGGGGCGGCGGGGGTGCGCTTTGCTTTCTCAACCACGCGGTGTCTCCTTTGGAGCTTCGGTGCTCTCAGGTGCCACGCTCAATGAGGCGGGCGTCTCACTCACCGTAGAGGATGGCGGATCAGCACGTAGAACACTGCGAAGGCGGAGTGAAGTTTTCGCAACCTCGCCGAGGAGGGCCGCGG
>QWRK01000057.1 GCA_003670455.1 Candidatus Aquidulcis sp.
ACCACAAAAGAAATTGCTGAGGCGCTCGATCGCCGCGGCATCAGCGTTGAGAAGCACCAGGTCATGCTCGACGAGCCGCTGAAGCAGCTCGGCTCGTACAAGGTGCAGATCAAGGTTGCGGCACACCTCGTCGCCGAGGTGACAGTCGTCGTTGAGCCGAAGGGCTGATTACGACCCGTCGCGTTCTGCACGTCGACCTTGACGCGTTCTTCGCGTCGGTCGAGATTCGCGACAATCCGTCGCTCGCCGGAAAACCTGTTGCTGTTGGATACGGCGAAGGTTCTCGTGGCGTGATCTGCGCCGCCTCGTATGAGGCGCGTGCATTCGGCGTTCGCGCCGCAACGTCGGTGCATGTTGCACGTGCGCGTTGCCCGAACTTGATCTTGATCCCACCGCGTCACGATCGCTACAGCGATGTCTCGCGCGAAGTGATGGAGGTGCTCGGCGGATGGAGCCCCGTCGTTGAACAGGTCTCTGTCGACGAGGCGTATCTCGATCTCAACGGCACCGAGCAGCTGCACGGCTCACTAGAAGATGCCGGTCGCGGAATTCGCGCCGCAGTGAAATCCGCCACTGGTCTCACGATCAGCGTAGGTGGCGCATCAAGCAAGCTGGTGGCCAAGATTGCTGCTGGCGCAGAGAAGCCGAATGGCCTGACCATTGTTGCGCCTGGCAGCGAAGCCGTGTGGCTGGCACCGCGAAAGGTCGGCGTGATCCCTGGCATCGGTCCGGTTGCGCAGAGCGTCTTGCGCGAACTTGACATTCTCACGTGTGGCGATCTTGCTAGCGCACCCGATGATCATCTCATTCGACGCTTCGGTGATCGCGGACCTGATCTCAAACTCTTGGCGCGCGGCATTGACGACACGCCCGTCGATGACGGCGGTGAACGAAAGTCGCTCGGTCGCGAGATGACGCTCGATGACGACATCGCCGATCCAGAAGCGCTCGAGACGCTGCTCTTGGGACTAGTAGAAGAGGTGTCGTATTCGCTGCGCAGCGAGGGTTTGCTCGCGCGCACCGTCACACTCAAACTAAAAGACGCCGAGTTCCAATCCATCACACGTCAAGTGAAGCTTGCGCAGCCGTCAGATCTCGCTGGCCCAATCTTCGAAGCGGCGCGCGCACTGCTCGAGAAGACGGCGCGCGGCAGCGCCTATCGGCTCATTGGTGTCTCGACCTCAGACCTTGGTGAGAATGAGCAGCTCGCACTCTTTGACGGCGCAGCGCAGGCACGCGAGCGCACCATCACTGCTGCCGCCGACACCATGCGCCGGAAGTACGGTGAGGATGCGATTACGCGTGCGCGGCTCCTGGAAGAGGAGTAGCTCCGCAGCCGCTACTCAATCACAAACTCAATCAGCGTGACGCCATATAGGGCTTCACGATTGCCGATCGAATCTCCCACCGAGAACCAGAGCCGATAGCGGCCGGGTGCCGCATCGTCTCGCAGCGTGATGGTCTGCACAAACCACTCCCCATCTACGACACCAGTTCTGGTGATCGTATCGAGGCCCATATCAGAAGCCCAGGGTTTGCCTGCGTCATTGGTGATGCGTCCATTCGGCCCCTCCACCCAGGCCACGACGTAGGCGATCCCACTCTCATCTGTCGCATACGTCGACACAGAGAATGTCCCCCCAGCGGCAATCTCTCCAAACCAGGTGATGCGTGAACTCGTAATCACAGGTACGCGCACATCGCTGCTACCACCAACCAAGTTGAAGTCGTAGGTCACAAAGAGGGCATCGACTGAAACGTCGGGGAAGATGCACTCGCAGCCAATCGACACAAGGTATCCGGCACTCGGCGCGTTCGATGGCACGAGACAGCTGATCTCATATTCACCATCACGCTGATCACCACTGACGCGAACCGCTGCCACGCCAAACCCGCACCAACTTGAAACCCAGCCACTTGTGCCGCCAACAAAGGCAACGGGTGCCTGGTAGCCAGATGGGTCCGTCATGCGGAAGCGAATCACCAGCGGTGTGCCTGCTTGCACTTCAGCTGGTACTCGGACATTCGTAATCTGCGCCGGCTCAAAGCTGCCGCCTCCACCCCCAACAGGTGGCAGTGGGCGTTCGAGATCCAGCATGCCGCCGCCAGGCATCTCTGACGTTGGATCCGAATCCGTTCCGTCACCGGCTCCATCAGCGGGTGGCGGAGTCTGTCGCGCTCCAGAGTCAGCGTAGTAATCCCCAAGCTCCAGGGAGGCGAGTTCGTTCCCCTCCGCATCGCGGGCAACAACTCTCCCAGTCACCTGTCCGCTGGTTGATGGCCACCACACCGCAAATTGACCGGCGCTGTTTACCGATGCAGAGAAGTCTTCTGACTCCTGACCAACAACAGCGACGTCAACAGTTCCTTCTGGCGCCTGACCCGAAAGAACCATGACCATCTCGCTCATCCACTCTGTTCCGGCCATGAATTCAATGTTCAGCTGCGCACTGTTCTGCGCAGCAGGTTCACTGAGCATCGCTGGGCCTCGGACCAGCGCTCCTGAATCGTCACTTAGAAGCATGCAGTGCAATCGAAGTGTAGGAGTTGACCACACGACCAAGCTCGCGTTGCCACGTGAATCCACGAGGTCGAGTGATTCATCGGAGATCAGTTCAAGCTGCTGCGCCGTAATCGGCATTCCCTCCGTACATACTGTCTTTAAGTCAGCAGAGGGGGCGATAGGGCTGCTATCCGCAGTTGGGCTCCAGGCCAGTGTGGCGCGAGTTGGTTGTGCGAAGCCAATCACCGAGATGGCGAGTGCGGCCGCGATTGCAATTGGCACAACAAAGGAGCGTCGTGGCGCAGCATGCGCAGTCGCGCCTGGCTGCTGCTGTGACAGTCGCTCGGCAAGTGCCGCACGCTTCGCGCGGCTCGCACCGGAGGCGCGTCGCGCTGGGTCCGCCTGCTTCAGTCTCTCCAATGGGTCCACGATCTACCTCCAGCTGCTCACGTTATCTGCGCATTGAAACCTGCGCCTACTCTCTCTATGTCGCCTGGGCCGCCACTCTTTCACGCCTCTTTCAGCAGATCTCGCATGCGGCGTTTTGCCCGGTGGATACGAATTGCTGCAGCGTTGGCGCTGACCCCCAGGACCCTCCCCACCTCACGGGCGGGGAGCTCATCCCAGACGGCGAGGAGGAGAGCCTCGCGATCGCGCTCTGGAAGCGCACTGAGGGCGGCCGAGATTTCGGGCTCACGAGAGATCACGGGAGCAGGGGCGGCGGGGAGGAGCTGCGTCACGAATCTACCCAGGAGTGACTCGCGTCGAAGGCGCTTCCGGCGCATGTTGGCGAGGACCTTGCGACAGACGCCAATGGACCATCCAACCTCGGACCCTTTCGGTATTCGCTCAGGCTGTTGCCAGAGGAGCAGCATGGTTTCGCTGACGGCGTCCTCGGCCTCGTCGGGCGACGCTCGGCGCAGGGCATATCGCCTGGTCGGCTCGTACACGCGATCGATCAACGCCTCGAGCTCACCTACGTCGTACAACGCGTCCCCCAGATGCCTTTCTGCTCTTTACCAATTTGTGTCACAACTCTACGCATCCTTTCAGGGGGTTGTGCCACCCACTTGACACAGTTCCGAACAGGCGTTCTAATACCCCTATGACCCGACATGATCAGGACCGCAAGACGAGGATCCTCCAGGCGATCGCCGAGGGGATCCGTCGTTCAGGCACCCCGCCAACCGTGCGAGAGATCGCCGACCTGGTCGGCCTCGCCGCCCCCTCCGCCGTCCACCACCACCTCGAGACCCTCGAGCAGGAGGGACTGATCGAGCGTGGCGCAGGCCTTTCGCGCTCCGTGCGCCTCACCGCCCGCGGCCGCTCCCTCCTGGAGATCGACAGCGAACTTGAGACAACGAACCTGCCGATGGCCGCCCGTGAGCTGGTCGTGGTGGGGCAGATCGCCGCCGGTGGGCCGATCGAAGCCTACGAAGAGCGCTCCGAGACGGTCGCCGTCCCTGAGTTCATGTCGACCCCCGACTCCTACCTCCTGAAGATTCGCGGCGACTCCATGATCGATGCCCAGATTGCCGATGGCGACTATGTGGTGATCAAGCCGAGCAAGGTGGCCGCCGATGGCGACATCGTGGTTGCCCAGGTCGAAGAGAACGAGGTCACCCTGAAGCAGCTCTTCCGCGAGACCGGTCGGGTGCGCCTGCAGCCCGCCAACAAGGCCTACAAGCCGATGTACTACCCGAATGTGAATGTGCAGGGTGTGCTCGTCGGCGTTCTCCGCCGCGTTCACTAGCCCTCACCTCGGCGCCGGGCGCCGACTTATCCACAGCCGAAGGGGCCCGATCCCCTCTTCGTGGAGAGATTGAGGCAGATTTGTGGGCATCCACCTAGAGCGTCAACGGCGCGGCTGAGAGAATACGAGCATGACAAGCCAACTCCCACCACAGTCCTCCGAGGCCGAAGAGTCCGTACTCGGCGCCATCCTGATCGATGGTGACGCGATTACCGAAGTCTCCGAAACGCTCAAGGCGTCGGACTTCTACAAGCCGGCGAACAGCAAGGTCTACGCCGCTGTTCTCTCGCTCTACGAGCAGCGCCAGCCGATTGACATCCTCACCGTCTCCGAAGAGTTGGAGCGCCGCGGTCAGATCGAAGAGATCGGCGGACGCGCAGCACTCGCCGACTTGTGCGACCGCACGCCAACAGCGGTGCACGCCAAGCAGTACGCAAAGATCGTGGAGCGCAAGGCGGTGCTGCGCGGACTGATCAGCGCCGCCGGTCGCATTGCATCAATCGGCTACGAGGATCCCGCCGACGCCATTGAAGCGATCGATCGCGCCGAGTCAGAACTTTTTGCCATCAGCGAACGACGAACCATCTCGGGGTTTACCGCACTCGAGACACTGCTGAGCCAGGCGTATGATCGACTTGATCACTTACATCAGAACCGTGGGCAGCTTATGGGGCTGCGCACGGGCTTCACCGACATCGACAGCAGGACGCAAGGGCTTCAGGCGTCGGACTTCATCGTGCTTGCAGCGCGACCTTCGGTTGGTAAGACGTCGCTCGCGCTGAACATTGCCGAGTACGCGGCGGTGCGCGAAGGAAAGTCGGTTGGCGTCTTCTCACTTGAAATGAGCAAGGAGCAGCTGGTGCTGCGTTTGCTGTCAAGCGTCACCAAGATTGATTCGTTCAAGTTGCGCAGCGGCTTCCTTGGCGAACTAGATTTCCCAAAGATCGCCAGCGCCATGGAGAGCCTCTCACGCGCAAAGATCTTCATTGACGACACCGCAAGCATCTCGGTGATGGAGCTGCGCACTAAGGCGCGACGACTCAAGATGGAGCATGGACTTGATCTGCTGATCGTTGACTACCTGCAGCTGATGCAGCCTGGCTCGTCGGGGCGTGAATCAAACCGCGTCCAAGAGGTTTCCGAGATCTCGCGCGGCCTCAAGGCGCTCGCGCGCGAACTTGGCATTCCGGTGCTCGCACTGAGCCAGCTCTCGCGTCAGACCGAGATGCGCGGTGACTCAAAGGAGCCACGCCTCTCAGACCTGCGTGAGTCGGGAGCCATTGAGCAAGACGCCGACGTGGTGATCTTCTTGTGGCGCAAGGCCGATCGCATTGAAGAGACAGATGCGGTTGGTGAGGCGATCGACTTCAGCATCGCCAAGCACCGCAACGGC
>QWRK01000058.1 GCA_003670455.1 Candidatus Aquidulcis sp.
TCGCCATGGCGTCCGCTCTTGAGCAGAAAGTGGCCACGCTGCAGCGCACCGGTGGCGAGTAGGAGGCCTTCAATGCGCTTCGTTGTTGCTGCGCGATCTCGTGGATCGACTGGCGCGGTGGGGTAACCGGAGGGCGGCGTCAGCAGCTCGCGCAGCGGGCGAAGTGGTTCACTCATGGCGAGAGCCTAGCGCGCTCCCGCGCAGCGCGAGAACACTGGTCTCGCCCCGGGCGGCCACCGCACGCCGCAGCGAATCGCCCACCGCTCCAGGGAGTCGCGGGTCAGCCCAGAGTGCCGTTCCAAGACTCACCGCGCTTGCGCCCGCAGCGAAGGTGTCGAGCGCATCGGCCGGTGAGCCGATCCCTCCCCCGCCGATGATCGGTGCGCCGGCACCACTCGCCGCCTCAGCGATTGCTGCGAGTGCGGCGGGGCGCACCAGCGGCCCTGAGAGTTCACCGATCCCTGCAGCCAGGGCCGGCCCGCGTCGTGCGCGATCAGGGAGAAAGCCGTGCGGCGATCCGCTCACGGAGAGGACATCGATCCCCGCGTCAATTGATTCGCTCGCCAAGCGGCGGAGCTCACTCGCCGCCGACGAGACCTTCGCAATGAGTGGTCGGTCGGTCGCGCCGCGCGCCGTATCAATGAGACGCAGTGCCTCATCCGCCGACGACTCCCATCGGCCACCGTCAAGGCCGTCACACGGGGCGGTGAGATCAATCTCAAGCGCCGCAATGCCGAGCTCATCAGCTCGCCGCTCCACTCGGGCAATCAACTGCGCAAGCTCCTTCACTGAGGAGGCGACGAGGGAGAGGGCAACGGCGCACGGAGCGGAGCGCCAACTTGCGCCGTGTCGATCGATCACCTCATCAGCGCCTGGGTTCTCGCGGTTCACCGCATGCATCAGTCCACCCGGTACCTCGACTAGTCGTGGCATCAGGCCGCCAAAGCGTGGTCGCAGCGAGATGCCGCGCACCACAAAGAGGCCAACCTCTCGCAGGTCAATGGCACTTCCAGCCTCGTTACCAAAGCCGAGCGGACCGGCGGCGACGACAATCGGTCGCTCTAGTCGTAGTGGATGCTCGGTACCCAGGGTGACGGCAAGGTCAACGGTGAGCGGGTTGATGCGCTCAATCGCCTGCACCGCAACCTGCGCGGTTCGGCTCGTGCGCGGCGCGGCCGCCTTTGTGCGCTTTCGTGGCGGCACTTATGCACCACCTTTTGATGCGGAGCCGGTTGCGTCTACCGCTGGACCTTCGCGACAGAGGCGCACCTGGCCGGCGCGTGTTGCAACGGTGCAGCCACCGCATGCGCCAATGCCACACCCAATCTCGTGCGCCAGCAGCGCCTGGAGCCATGGTGCACGATCACCAGCGGGCGCGGTGCGTGTGCGCGCGGGCTTACCACTCGCGGTGGTGCGATCTGCGGTGCGGCGCCGAAGTACGGCAGAAGTTGCAGCGCCCCGAATATCAGCAGCGCCCGCGACAACTGCCTGATCCGCCCAGACGACGTATTCGGCGAGCAGGTCAGCGACAGTGCCGCGGTGGCCGATGCTGCCATCGCTCGTGGCGACGACGATCTCCACTACATCGGGGAGGAGGCTGGCTGGCGGCAGGTCAGCCGCTGTCTCCGCCTGCTGGAGCATCGTCACGCTGATCCCCGCACTCGTTGCGGCGATCGCCAGCGCACGTACCCAGGCGAACCCTTCGCCGTCGGCGATCAGCAGCAGTCGCATTGTGGCCTTGTTGATGAGGATCGGCTGACCGATCGGTCCGATCAGCTCAATGACTTCGCCAATGCGTAGCCCGGCGAGCGCGTCTTGGCCGCCATCAGCTCGTGGCTGCAGCGCGACCTCAACGCTCCCGCGAAGCAGGTCGACGCGCGAAACGGGGGCGACGCGTCGCACGCGATAGCCGCCCGACTCTGGGCGTACGAGGTGGAGCGCGTGGCCTGGGCGCAGTGCGGCAATCAGGTTTGGTGCGCGGAACTCAAGCGCAATCCGACCGGGGGCTAGTTCGCCAATCGCGAGAAGTTCACCGGCGACGGGCGTGCTGCCCATCGCGAATCAGACTGACGCGCGGTCGTCCCCGGCCACGCCGAGGCCCGCCACGATCGCACCGGTTGGTCGTGGCGCAAGTCCGGCGGCTGCACGGAGCGCCGCTTCAATTCGATCGTAGAGATCAGCGGCGCCCCAGAGCTCAACCACCTCAGAGATGCTGACGCGATCCATTGAGGCCAAGCCCTCGGCATCGGTTGAGCTCATGGTGAAACCGCCCTCCTGCTCCAACACGAGCTCTGCGGCGTCAGCCGTGCCCGCGAGAATCAGTGGGCCTGCGCTCTGAAGCACGTTGCGGTGCTCGCGCAGATAGCGACTCAGTCGCTCGGTCGCATGTTCAATTGCCAGGAGTCGCTCGGATCCTGCCGCCTCGGCGGCATCAGCGTAGCGGCGCACCGCATCTTGCGAGATCGCAGGGGCCCCTTCAACGGGGACGACCTCAACCTTTGGCTTTCGTCCAAAGATCATCAGCCCGTGTACTCCAGGTCAGAAGAGAGTCGCTCGCGCAAGAACATGGAGTGATGGCGCTCAAACATCCACTCGCCGGCGCGATGGCCGAGGGCGCGTGAGGATTCGTCGGCCTCGAGCTTGTCGAGCGTGCCGTAGTCAGGCAGATCAAACATGATCACGTTGTCAAAGTCCCAACCGTGCGCAACGTTGTACCAGCCGATGAACTTGATGCCGAACTTCTTCTCGTACTCCTTCACCGTGCGCGGGAAGAGGGTGCGCATGAAAAACTTAAAGAAGGGGTCGCGCCCTCGTCGAATCGAGAAGTAGGTTGCAAGTACTGGCATCAGCGAGATTCTCCCACGCCGCCGCTCCCCTTGTCGCCCTTCGACTCATCCTCCAGCTGCCCGACCGTCTTGGTGGCGCTCCGCATCGGGGCACGGCGCCCCTTCCGGTCAGCGGCCACGAGGCGCAGCAGGAAGATCGAGGTCTGCCCCACCAGAAGGAGGAGGATCACCACAAGGAAGAGGAGTCCGATCGCAATCGGAGCGGGCCAGTTCAGCACCGCTGAGAGCGGCGCCAGGATCATCGCAATAACGAGTGCCACCGCCTGGATCCAGAAGCAGCCGAGGCCGGGGCCACGGTCGGCATCGAGTGGCCCCCCTTTGTATTCGGGCATGGACTCTGGTGCGGGTGTGGTGCTCATGCCCCTATTGTGGCGCAGATTGCGACTTACCTCTGATAGGCGGGGCGGCCCTCTAGAACGGTCAGCTGCACCACGCCAGGGAGTTCGCGATCAATCAACGGCGTGTTGATGCTGCGCCCGAGTAACGTTGCGCGGCTCGGACGCCAGACTCCTGCGAGGTCAACCTGCACCAGGGATGCCGCAGCACCCGGGGTCAGGCCCGCTGTGGCGACACCGAGAAGTCGCGCTGGTCCTGTTGTCAGCGCGGCGGCGATCGTCGCGAGTGAGAGCTCTCCGGCGTGATGGGCAGCAAGCGCAACGCTCAGGCTCGTCTCAATGCCGGCAATCCCATTAGCGGCGAGTCCGAACTCCACCTCTTTCTTCTCGCGCGAGTGCGGCGCATGATCAGTGCCAATTGCCAGTGCGGTGCCGTTGCGCAACGCCTCACGACAGGCGGCCGCATCACCAGCGGCGCGCAGCGGTGGACAGACACGCAGATTCGAGTCAAACGCATCAGCGGTTGGGGCGAGGCGTTCGTCACCGCTGGCAACCTCCCAGGCCCAACGCCGGTCACCGGCAATCCACGCATCGATCAGGGCGATGTGGTGCGGCGTGACATCACAGGTGAGTGGTAACCCTTCGCCCTGTGCCGAACGTACCGCCGCGAGCGCCGCCGTCGTTGAGAGGTGCGTTAGGTGTAGACGCGCTGTTGGCACAGATGAAACAACGTCACGCAACACGGCGATGGCGCTCTCCACAGCACGCAGCTCTCCGGCCGCGGGCCAGGGCCGCAGGCCGAGTCGCGAGGCGACGATTCCGTCGGCCGCCTCACCGCCAGCCGTGAGTGTCGGCTCTTCGCAATGCTCGATCAGTGGAATCCCCGCAGCGGCGGCGGCGAGCAGAGCGGCGCGGAAGATGGCGCGATCGGCGATCGGGCTCCCGTCATCTGAGATGGCGACGGCTCCCGCCTTGACTAGCGCTGCAACGTCACTCACCTGCGTGCCGGCGCGACCAACGGTGGCGGCGGCGATGGGAAGGAGTCGCACGCTATGGCGCTCGCCCGCGATCGCTGCTTGAAGCGTCTCCACGTTGTCAGCGGCTGGCTCCGTGTTGGGCATCAGTGCGACGATGCCGTACCCACCGTGCGCCGCGGCACGTGTGCCACTCTCGACCTCTTCCGAGGCGTTCGCCCCAGGCTGCCGAAAGTGCGCATGCAGGTCGATCAGTGCTGGCAAGAGTGCAACAGTTGGATCGCCCGCGCCTGGGTTCGCTCCCGCCGCCCAGCAGGCGCGTGCCGCCACTTCACCATCGCGCCAGGTCACCGATGCGATCTTTCCCGCGACGATGCTGACATCGGCGACACCAGCGAGCCCAGCGACGGGATCAACAACCCAGTGATCAGCGAAGTTCGCGGTCAGCAGATCCGTCATGCGCGCGCCCCGCTCACTACCTGCTGCAGAACGGCCATGCGCATCGGGATCCCCGCGCGCACCTGCTCGAGGACGAGGCTGCGCGGGCCGTCGGCAACGTCGGGGTCGATCTCGACCCCTTCGTTCATTGGCCCAGGGTGCAGCACCAGCGCGCGTGGTGCGAGTGCCGCAAGTCGCGCCGATGTTAGTCCCCACGCGGCTCGATACGCCTCGAGCGAATCAATCTCACCAGGGGTGAGTCGTTCGCGCTGAATGCGCAGCGCCATTACGGCATCGGCGTTATGTAGCGCCTCGTCGATGCTCGCCACCAGCTGCACGCTCCCTGGCGCGCCACGGAACGACGCCGCATGTTCGGTGAATCCGGTGGTGAGCGATGCAGGCCCAGTCAACACCACCGTTGCACCAGCGGTTGTGAGCGTATGCAGGTTGGAGCGCACGACGCGACTATGCAGTAGGTCACCAACGATGGCGATGCGCCGACCGGCGAGTGATCCACCGCTGTCGCCCAGGTGCCGAGAGAGCACAGAGAGGTCGAGGAGCGCCTGTGTTGGATGTGCATGCCAGCCGTCGCCCGCATTAACGATGCTCCCACCAAAGTGACGCGCGGCGAGCCATGGGGCACCGGCGCGCTCATGGCGCAACACGATCACCTGGGTGCGCAGCGCCTCAAGGGTGCGCACCGTATCGATGAGCGACTCCCCCTTTCCTACTGATGAGGTGGCGACGCTGAAGGTGGTGACGCGTGCACCCAGTGCAGCGGCGGCCGCTTCAAACGAGATGCGCGTGCGGGTGGAGGGCTCGTAGAAGAGGGTGGTGACACCGACACCGCGGAGGGCATCACTGCCACCAGCGGGAGCATCAAGCAGTTGCTGCATCTCGCCTGCGCTAGCAAGCAGCTTCTGGAGTGAACGCCAATCGAGACCCGCAACGTCAAGGAGATGGCGGCGGCTGCGCTCCTCTGCGGGGGCGGCCTGGGTGACCATCGTCAACCCTC
>QWRK01000059.1 GCA_003670455.1 Candidatus Aquidulcis sp.
GCGATTCGCATCGGCAAGCCTGCGTCGTGGGACCTCGCGATTGCGGCGCGCGACGAGTCGGGCGGCTTCATTCGCGCCGTCACCGACGACGAGATCCTGCGCGCGCAGGCCGACATCATTCGTTTGGCTGGCATCTTCGTGGAGCCTGCCTGTGCCGCCCCGATCGCTGGCTTGCGCAACGCCATTGCCGACGGTTCCATTGATGGGTCGCAGCGAATCGTGGCGGTGATGACCGGCTTCGGCCTGAAGGACCCCGATACCGCGTCGCGCCTCATTGGTGAGATTCGACAGTCAGATGCAACGGTCGCCGGCGTTCGCCGCGCGCTCGGTTGGTAGCGGAGGAGGCGTCATGAAGGCAGAGGCTCTGGTCGGTCGTTCGGTCACCGTGGCGGTGCCCGCCACCGTGGCAAACCTCGGCGCCGGCTACGACGTGCTCGGCCTCGCCCTCGAAATGACGAACGAACTCACCGTGCAGGTCACGGGCGTCTCTGCCTCAGGGAAGGGCACCGTGACCTACGGCGCCTCGGGCGAGGGTGCCGAAGAGCTGGCGGCGAACCGCACCAACATGGCGCTCGACGCCATCTATCGAGGGCTCTCGATTGCGGGCGTGACCGGTGCGGATGCGCTCGACCTTGCCGTCACGGCGGTCAACACGATTCCCCTCTCGCGCGGCTTGGGCTCGTCAGCCGCAGCGATTGTTGGCGGACTGTTTGCTGGTGCCGCACTCGCTGGCACCGCTGCGGGTGCCTCGGGGGCGAGTGGCGCCTGCTTTGAGTCATTTAGCGATCCACTCACCGACAAGTTGTTTGCCGCCGCGGATGAGATCGAGGGGCACCCAGATAACGTTGCCGCCGCCATCTTTGGCGGCTGTGTGGCCAGTGGTCGCGCCAACGGCGTACTCACCGCGCGCATCATTCATGTGCCGCACGACGCGATTCCTGTGGTGCTGATCCCCGATGTTCGCTTTGAGACGAGCGACATGCGTGCCGCCTTGCCGAAGGCTGTTTCTATCGAAGACGCGGTGCACAACGCCTCGCGACTCGCGTTGGGTATCACTGCACTCGAGGCGGGTGAGGTCTCGGGCTTTGCGATCCTCTCCGACGATCGCATCCACCAGCCATACCGCATCAAGAAGTATTCGGCGCTACCGCAGCTGTTCGCCGCGGCACTGAACGCGGGCGCAACGAGCGCCTGCCTCGCGGGCTCCGGCTCTTCGGTATTGGCGATCGTTGATGACGAGCGCGGTGACGACGGGATCGCCGCAGTGATCGCCGCACTGGATACCGCCGCCACTGCAACGGGTGTGGGCGGACACGCCGAACAGATCGAGGTCGACCAAGAGGGAGTCCGCATCCTTCGCTCGGTCGGAGTGAAGTGACCGCGTCGTCGAAACTGCTCGTTCAGAAGTACGGCGGGAGTTCGGTCGGCTCCGTTGAGCGCATTGCTGCCGTTGTGGCGCGCATCGCGCGCGATCGCGCCGCCGGCCGCGACGTCGTCGCAGTTGTTTCCGCGATGGGCGACACCACCGACGACTTGCTCGCGTTGGCGTCGTCGGTTACTGGTGGCGCACTGCCGAACGCGCGCGAACAGGATGCACTGCTTGCCACTGGCGAGATTCAGTCGGCGGCACTGCTTGCCATGGCGCTCATTGCGCGCGGCACCGATGCCATCTCACTGAGCGGCGCCCAGGCGGGGATCAGCGCCGACGGCACCTACGGCAAGGGGCGCATCGCGGGCATTGAGCCTAAGCGCGTGCGGGCCGAACTCGACGCTGGCCGGGTCGTGATCGTGGCCGGTTTCCAGGGGGTCAGCGAAGGCTCAGAGACCACCACCCTCGGCCGCGGCGGCTCTGACACCTCGGCGGTCGCGTTGGCTGCCGCCCTGGGGGCCGATCGCTGTCAGATCTTCACCGACGTTCGTGGGGTGTACACCGCCGACCCCCGCGCCGTGCCCGCCGCTCAGCAGCTCTCGGTCGTGGGCTACGAGGAGATGCTCGAGCTCGCCAACCAGGGGGCCCAGGTGATGCAGACTCGCGCCGTGGAGCTCGGCTGGGTCAATAACGTAGCGATTGAGGTGCTCAGTTCATTTGAGGAGCAGCCAGGGACAGTAATCAAGGAGGATACGCAGGTGGAGAAGCGCAATAAGGTTCGCGGCCTGGCGGCCGATACGAAGGTGGCGAAGGTGACCATGGTTGCCGTGCCCGACAAGCCCGGCATCGCACGTTCGGTGTTTGATCCGCTCTCGGCGTCAAACATCAACGTCGACATGATCGTGCAGAACGTCTCGCACGACGGCACTACCGACCTCTCGTTCACCACCTCGCGTGCCGACCTTGCCGCGGCACGCCCCGTGCTCGAGAAGATTCGCGCCGAGATCGGCGCGCGTGCGCTTGAGATTGATGAGAACGTGGCGAAGGTCTCCATCGTTGGTGCGGGTATTCAGAATGCGCCGGGCTACGCCGCGCGCATGTTCGGCACACTCGCCGATGCGAAGATCAACATTCAGATGATCTCAACATCCGAGATTCGCATCACCTGCATCGTTAGCGAGTCTGATGCGCCACGCGCACTGCAGGCGCTGCACGAGACGTTCGATCTAGCAACGCCCGACGCAGTTGACGCGGAGTAGTTGCTCTGACGCAGATCGCGGTTGAGCGACTTACTGAGGTTGCTTCAACCAACGACGTTGCACGCGAGCGACTTGTAGCTGGTCTCATTGCCGCCGATACGCCGCTGCTTATCCGCGCCGAAACACAAACTGCTGGTCGCGGTCGTCGCGGGCGAACCTGGCTCGACGCTCCGGGCACCGGACTGTTGATGAGCCTCGCAATGCGCGCTGGTGCTGGTTCGCCACTTCCTGTTGATTCTGATCGTTGGTGGCGCGTTGCCGCCGAATTCTCACTCGCGGTTGCCGATGCGATTGAAGATGCCGCTGGGATGCAGATCGGCACCGTTGGGTTGAAGTGGCCGAACGATCTTGTTGTTCGCAACATCGAAGGTGGTGTGACACAGAGCTTCCGCAAGGTTGGTGGCGTGTTAGCCGAGGCGGGCGACGCCGGCAGTGATGCCGCATGGCTGATTGTTGGCTTGGGGCTGAATGTGCGCGGCGATGTGGCGCGGCTTGATCCTGCCCTCTCTGCAACGGCGACGAGTTTGGAGATTGCGACGGGGCGACCCATTGATCGCGAGGCACTCTTCACTGATGCGGTGGCGCGCCTTGAGGGGCGGCTCGGTGCCCTGGCTGAGGGGCGGTTCGATGTGGCCAACTGGCGCTCCCGGCAGCTGCTTGAGGGCTGCACGGTGGACCTTGAGGTGGCGGCGGGGGAGATCGTCACGGGGATCGTGGCGGGGCACGACGGTGCCTCGGGGGCCCTGATTCTGAGCGTGGACGGCACGGAGCGTGCCATTTTGGCGGGCGAGGTGACCAAGGTCGTGCGGATCGCCATCCCATAGCGGGTACCATCTCCCTCTAAGGGGAGGGTTAATGCCCAGCTTTCGGAACCCGTTTAAACGCCGCAAGGCGACCCCCGGAGCCGAGCCCGATTTGTGGGTCCGGTGTCCCGGGTGCTCAGAGCTCCTCTTCAAGAAGACCTTGGAGAAGAGCCTCCACGTTTGCGCGGCATGCGGCCATCACTTCCGTGTGCCCGCCCGCGAGCGCATTGCGCAGCTGGTCGACGAGGGCACCTTCGTTGAGGCCGACGCCAGCCTGATCTCGCTCGATCCGATCGTCTTCACCGACTCCAAGGGGTACCCCGAGCGGGCCGCCGCCGCCCGTGCCGCAACCGGCGAGCGCGACGCCGCCATTCGCGGCACCGCCCTGATTGGTGGCATCGAGGTCTCCCTCGTCGCCATGGACTTCTTCTTTATGGGTGGCTCGATGGGCTCGGTCGTGGGCGAGAAGGTTGCCCGCGCCGCCGAACTCGCCACCGCCCGCCGCCTCCCCCTCGTGATCGTCTCGGCATCGGGCGGCGCCCGCATGCAAGAGGGGACCTACGCCCTGATGCAGCTGCCAAAGACCCTTGCCGCCATCGCGCGCCTGAAGGCGAGCGGCGGCACCTTCATTAGCGTGTTGACCGACCCAACCACCGGCGGCACCATCGCCTCGTTCGGCGCACTCGGCGACCTCAACGTTGCCGAACCGAATGCACTGATCGGCTTCAGTGGCGCGCGCGTCTCCGCTGGCACCATTGGCGACGAACTCCCTGTTGGCTTCCAGCGCAGCGAGTTCTTACTGGAGACCGGCTTCATTGATGCGATCGTGCCGCGTGGCAATTTGCGCGGCTGGCTCACGCGCGCACTCGGACTTTTGCAACCACTTCCTGCACCAGCAGTGCCGCTCTATCGACAGATCGGCATTCCCGGCGTTGGTCTTATCGGCGGCATGGTCACCGGCGTCGCACAGGGCGCGGGCGCGATGATCGGCTCGGTGTTGTCACCTGTTGCTGATGCCGCTTCGAAGGTGGCGAATCGCGCCGACCAAATCCTTGAGAACCAGCGCGACCGACACTTGGCGCCAGAGCTTGGGCCGCACCTTGATGAGGCCGAGGCGTGGAGCCACGTGCAGCGCGCCCGCGAAGTGAATCGACCACGCACTGCTGAACTGCTTGAGGCGCTTGGCGCTGAGTTTGTGGAGCTGCGCGGCGATCGGCGCGCCGGTGATGACGGCGCGATCGTTGCGGGCATTGCGCGCATCGATGGGCGACGCATTGTGGTGGTGGGGACCCAGAAGGGGACCGACACCGAGAGCAACATTCGCCGCGGATTCGGCATGCCGCACCCAGAGGGGTATCGCAAGGCGATGCGCGCCTTTGAGCTTGCCGAGCGCCTGCACCTGCCGCTCCTCACCCTGATCGACACCCCTGGTGCGCACCCAGGCCCTGAGTCGGAGCAGCACGGCATCGCCGAGGCGATCGCCGCCGCCATCAGCAAGATGACCGAACTGCGCACCCCAATCGTCACCGTGGTGACTGGCGAGGGTGGTTCGGGTGGCGCACTCGCCATTGCCGCCGCCGACCGCGTCTTCGCCTTTGAGCACGCCTACTACTCGGTGATCAGCCCCGAGGGGTGCGCCGCCATCTTGTTCCGCACCTCCGAGAAGGCCCCCGCAGCGGCGCGCGCGCTGCGCATCACGGCACCTGAGCAGGTTGCCCTCGGCGTCGTCGACGGCATCATCGCCGAGCCAGAGACGCTCTCTGCAGAATCCAC
>QWRK01000006.1 GCA_003670455.1 Candidatus Aquidulcis sp.
GTAGAGATCGCGAAGCTGCTACCGCGCTAGCGCTGCGCTCGCTCCGCTGCGTAGAGCATGATCGCGGATGCCACCGCAAGGTTGAGACTCTCAGCGGTGCCAAGCATCGGAATCAGTGCCGCACTGGCACAGGCGCTGCGCAGGTTGGCACTCAGCCCATCCGCCTCAGTGCCGATCACGATCGCCGTTGGCGTTGCGTATGTGAGCTCGCTGTAATCGGATGCTCCGTCGAGTGCAGTGGCAACGGTGCTCCCCGGCCAGCGCTTCAGTAGCGCGACCGCCTCTTCGTGTGTCGCGCGATAAATCGGCACCGTGAAGATGGAGCCCATCGTGGCGCGCACCGTTTCAATCGAGTACGGGTCGCACGTGTTGCCAACCAGAATCACACCGCCGGCGGCACACGCATCAGCGCTGCGAATGGCGCTCCCAAGATTGCCCGGATCGCGCGGTGCTTCGAGCATCAGCCAACGTGCTGCGCGACTCGGGTCGAGCGCGGTGACAGATTGGGCCTCAGGCGCTGGGTCGGCATAGACGGCGAGCTGCTCCTGCGGGTTGTCGCGCCCCGTAATTTTTACCAGCACCTCGGTCGTCACCGAGAACGACTCGCGCGCGTGGCTCGCTCCACCGTCGATGGGGGCGCGCAGAGGTCCAGCGGTCAACAGCATCTCGGGAATCCAGCCCGCTGCCGTAGCGGTCGCAATGGTGCGCTCGCCCTCGGCCAGGAAGAGGCGCTGCTCGTCACGACCCTTCGGTGTGCGCAGGGCGCGCAGCCCCTTCACGATCGGGTTGGAGAGGCTCTCAATGCGTAGCGGTTGCATGGGGGGAGGATACCCCTAGGGGGCTGCGACGGTTTCGCCAATCACGCGCAAGAGTGAGTCGCTGCCGCGCGCATCCTGCGATAGCTCCCAGATCATGATCCCGCCTGCCAACTGCAGGGCAAGCTCCGTCTTGCGCCGAATCGTGGCTGGGCCGTTGTAGTTCTGCTCAACACCCTTGTAGAGGATGCGATCACCGCTTGCGGTCGCTGGGTCACTTGCGAGCAGCGTGCGGTAGATAGCGCCGCCCGGTCGGGCGTAAAACGGCACCCCAAGCACGAGCTTGTCGGGATGAATGCCTCGGGCAAGCCAGCTCGCGACCGAACGTTCGGCCATCGCATACGACGAGTGATCGGTTATCGGTCCGTCGTACGCCATCAGGTTGATGAAGTCGAGTTGCTCAACGGCGTCTGCCGAGATCCCATCCGCGTCCGTGGCATCGGCGAGCACCGCGGCGGTAACCAGCGCCCCCGCAGGGAGCGCCGATCGGAAGTCCATCGCGAGTGCGGCCAAGCGCTCCGCAGATGCTCCGGCATTTGGATACTCCCAATCAATGTCGACACCGTCGAGTTGATAGGTGGCACAAAACTCTGCCACGCGTTTCGCGAGCTTTGTGCGAATCGCTGGATCCGCCGCGAGCGTCTCAAACTCCCTATCCCAGCCCCAGCCTCCAACAGCAATGAGTACTTTGACGTCATGCTTCTTTGCTTGCGCGACGACTGCACGTAAATGATTCGGCGCGCCGAACGGCCGCGTCGTGCCATTCGCGCGTGGAATCAGGAACGAGTAATTGATGTGCGTCAGAAGCGAGAAGTCAATCGCATCAATGTTTGCGGCTGGCGTCACGTACCCAACGACCTTGAAGGGTTGGGTTCGCGCGGTCGGCGCCACCGCAACCGAACAACCGATGAGTACGAGTGCAAGAACGATAGTGCTCCATGTTGCTCGAACGAAGCGCCGCATTAGCGAAGTGTTTTCACGGTGCCGAGATCAACGCGCGGTGATGGCCCAGCCGGAGCCGACCAGGCGACGAGTGTCACCTTGTAGGTAACTCCTTTGACGAGGCCAGTGATGGTGCACGTAGCGGCAGCTGCTGCGACTTGCGTGATCGCGGTTCCAGCAAGCGTGCAGCTGCGCGTCGTTCGACCCTTGGCGGTGGCGGTAGCAATCCAGCCAGTTGCCTCAGTGGAGTCGGCGGGAAGCGTCCAGTTGACGCGAATCGTGCCGCGACCCGCCGTGAGCGTTGCGCCAACAGGTGCAGCGGGCGCTTGGGTCGCCCAGACGCCGATGCAGCGCCCGCCGTTGCCGCCAGGAGCTGCGCTCCGCACTCGTGTCGCGGCATACACCGTTCCGAATGCGCTCGAGGCGAGGGCATCCGGCTCAATCGCAAGCCCAGTACCGATCGTTGTGTAGCGCTGCGTGATGGGGTCCCATAGTGCGAGATTCGGCGAATCCAGCGCGCCAGCCTTCGCGAAGTAGCCGCCAACCGCAATGGTGCCGTCGGCGAGTGTGGCCATCGCTGTGACCCACGAAGTGCGTCGCGGGTAACTGACGCCGCCGCCCAGCGCGACCCAGCCACCAGGTGCAGCAGGCTCAATCGCTTGCACAGCGTCGCCATACCAGCCAACGCCACGTCCGATCAACGGGTGGCCGAGGGAATCAATGACCATGCTCGTCGGAAGGTCCGAGAAGAGTCGAGCGTCACCGATCACGCTCCAGACTTTTGTTGTGGGGTTCCATGTTGACACCAGCCCATCAGTAAACTGACCGGCGGCGTAGACGGTGCCGTCGCCTGCGAGCGCAGCGGTGACCACGTCAGATTTCACTCCGGTGCCAAGGGCGAGCCAGCGCTTCCGTGCTGGGCTCCACGTTGCGATGTTTGCCGAGGCGACACCGCCCGCGCGCGTAAAGCGGCCCCCCACCAGCAGGTTGCCACTCGATGCGTCCAGCGAGAGCGTTCTGGCAAAAACCCCTTTGCCAGTGAGGCCTGTGCCGACCTTTGACCAGCGTCCAGCGCGAGCGTTCTGATAGAAACCCCTTTGCCGGTGAGCCCTGTGCCGACCTTTGACCAGAGCCCGGTTTTGAGATTAAGTTGGGCGATCCCAACAGCTGCAACGCGGCGGTTACCCCGCGTCACGCTGCTGAAGTTGCCCGCGACATAGAGGAGTTTCCGCGAGGCATCGACGGCCAACGCGTACACCGAGGCGACGCGTCCGTTGGAGGTCTTCAGACTTGCGAGGGCCTGCCACGCGCCGGTCCGCGGGTCGCGCACGGCGAGCCCCGCAACAGCTTTGCCGGCGGCCTTTGTGAGCCCAGCGCCCCCGACCACCAGGCGCCCATCAGGCAGCTCAACCATCGTTGTCGTGCTCCCTACCCATCCTGTTGTTGAACTGAGTGCGATCCAGCGGGCAGCCAAGGCATCGCCACTGCTGCTCGGCGTTGGGTCTCCGCAGTAGTCGGCAGGGAGAACCACCGGCGCGTCGGGTGGCTCTGGGTCGCCGCTGTCGGCAGCGGTCAGGCGCGGAAGGCCGCTGCCATCAACAGAGGGTTGATCAATGACCTTGAAGAGCTCCTGCACAAGGTCATCGGCGAATGAGGTCGTCGTCGGCGAGCCGTTCGCCACCGCAGCGATCGTGATTCCCAACGTGGGAATTCGCTTGAGCGAGCTTGTGACACCAGAGAACCCACCGTTGTGACCGTAGCTGCGCAGCTCTCCGAGCCAGGTTCGATCAACTTGCGTGCCGTAGTTGTAGAGCCATGATGCCCAGGTTCGATATCCGATTCCGTTCATCGCGAGCGTTGCATCACCCTCGGTGAGTCGGTTCCCCCAGAAGAGTTCACCGAAGCGTGCGAGGTCGCGAGGTGTTGAGAGCATGTCGCCAGCGCCACGAAGAATCGTGCCGACCGCCTTGCTCGGCCCCCAGCTCACAAAGCCGTACGGCTTGCCACCAATGTGCGGTCGCGCCGCGCCAACTTTTGGCCCCCAGCCTGTCTCGGTCATGTTCATTGGATCGAGGATCAGCGACTGCACCAGCGTCTTCCACGCAACACCGGTGGCACGTTCCGCTGCGATCGTAATGAGGGTGAAGCCTGAGTTGGAATACGAGAAGTTCCCGACAGTTGTCGGCGGGAGTAGGCCCTCCACGGCCGTCAGTGGTGTCACCTTCGCGTTCTGGTTTCTGCTGAGCCACCCCATTCTGGAGTCCTTGTCGGTGAGCCAGTCGCTCATGCCCGATCGGTGCAAGAGCAACTGCGCGATGGTGACCTCTGGTTTCACATCGGCTTCGGGTACGAGATCAGAGGCGCGTGTGCTGAGCGGCAAGATTCCACAGTGATCCAGAAGGAGCGCAACCGCGGCGGTAAACGCCTTGCTGGTACTCGCGATCGCAAACGGCATAGATGGAGTAACGGTGCGCCTGCTCTTGGTATCGCCAATGCCAACCGCGGCGGTGAGACTGCGGCCGTCATCCCAGCGAATGGCAACCGAGACGCCAGGGTGGCGAGTTCGACGCGCCTTCTGCCAGGCAACCACTTTGGCGGTGAGTGCACTCGCAAGGGTTGGATCAATGGCGCGCGCCGGTGGGAGCGGGACAGGGCGGGCGGCACAGGTGCGCCAGTCCACCGGATCCGTCGCTGCAACCGGCGCCACCGACAGGCCAGAGAGGCTGATGGCGACGGTGAGCAGCGCGACGCAGAGGCGGACGGTGCGATGCGGCACGGCGGCAGGTGGCATGCAGCGATTCTACCGCTCTACGCTCCGAGGGAGCCGTACAATCGGCGGAGCGAGCCGTGTGGCGCGCACGAGCTAGGAGGGCATGGAGATAGTCTCTGGTTCGCGACAATTCACGCGTCAGTACGCATGAGTGGCCCGTCACGGGTTGAACGCCTACCGCGCATCACTGGCTACGACGCCGTCCGCGCGGCAGGAAGAAACTTTGAACGATTTTCGTCGCTCCACCAAGGCGACGAAGATGTACGCGACTATCGACAGCTGCCGCTGGAGGCGGACCCGCCGCTGCACTCTGCGCTGCGCGCGTTTCTCGTGCCGTTCTTCTCAAAGGGATCGCTCGCCCCATTTCAGCAAGGGATCGAGGCGGATGCGCGTGAACTGGTTGCACCGCTCAAAGCGGGCGAGCTCGAGATGGTGCGCGGTGTTGGTCTCCCCCTCGTAGTTCGAACGATCGCCCGACTCCTTGATCGCCCAAATGACATTGAGGAGTGGGTGTCGTGGGGTCCCTCTGTCTGGGGTGATCACGATGGGCGACGCGACGGGGCTGCCCTCCTTACCTTCCTTGAACGAGCAGTAAGTGAAGGCGCGGCGGGAACGGGTGGGCGCCTTTTTAACCTGCTTGCCAACACCCCAATCGCCGGAGTGGTGCTCACTCGCGACCAGCAGATCGGCGTCGGCAGTCTCTTACTGGCTGGGGGTCGCGACACGGTGATGAACCTCATCTCGGGGATCGCCTGGATGATTGCCGCGCACTCGATGCACATTGCGGCACTGCGTGGAGACCTTGCTGTACGAACCACCTTCATTGAAGAGACGCTGCGCCTCACGACGCCGCTCGGGCTCATGGAGCGCATTGATCGTGGAGTAAGCGGTGGAGATCCGGAACAATCACCGCACGTTGGTCTGGACTTCGCCTCCGCCAATCACGATTCAACCGTCTTCACCTGCCCCGCTGAGCTACGACTCGATCGCCCCGCGACATCGCCCCACATTGCATTCGGGATCGGCCCGCATGCCTGTGTCGGCGCACCCCTCGCGCGTATTGAGGCGCACGCCGTACTGAACGAGCTGCTCGCCGTCGCGCCGAGCGGTTGGAGCACGACCGAATGCGACGCGCAGTTTAGGAGCGTTGATGGCGTGGAGGTGCCGGCGAGTTTTCAGCGTCTGGTGATCACCGCCCGCTAAAACCAGTAACTACGCGTGCAGCCCGAACTGCACCGCGGCGAGTTCGGCGTAGAGGCCGCCGTTGGCGCGCAGCTCTTCATGTCGACCGCGCTCCACGATCGTGCCGTGATCCAAGACGATGATCTGATCCGCCGAAGCAACGGTGCTGAGTCGGTGCGCCACGGCGATGGTGGTTCGGCCCGCCATGGCGCGCTCGAGCGCCTGCTGCACATGGCGCTCCGAGACTGAGTCAAGTGCGGAGGTTGCCTCGTCAAGCAAGAGGATTGGTGGGTCCTTTAAGAGCACGCGCGCGATGGCAAGGCGCTGACGCTCACCGCCAGAGAGTTTGTAGCCGCGCTCTCCTACGACGGTGTCGAGCCCCTGCGGCAACTCCTTGATGCGCTCTTCCAGCGATGCTCCCGCAAGTGCCGCGAGGATCTGTGTATCGCTCGACTCTGGTCGCGCATAGAGCAGGTTGTCGCGGATGCTCGCATGCAACAGGTGCGTCTCTTGCGTCACCACGCCGATCATCTCGCCAAGCGATCGCAGCTTGATCCCGCGCACATCCACACCATCAAGCTCTACCGATCCGGCGCTCGCATCCCAGAAGCGTGGAATCAAACTCAAGATCGTGCTCTTCCCTGAGCCTGATGGGCCAACGAGCGCGGTGAGGCTCCCTGGTTCGGCGGTGAACGAGATGTTTGTGAGACCGAAGGAATCACGCCTCTGTCGACCCTGGCCCTCTGGCGGCTGCGGGTAGCGGAAGCTCACATCGTGCACGGAGACCTGCCCGCGAACTCCAGCGCGCGTCAGCGTTACCGCGTTCGGCGCGTCCACAATTTCTGGAACAAGGTCGAGGTAGGCAAAGATGCGCTCAAAGAGCGCGAGGCTTCCACCGATCTCGACCTGTAAGCCGAGCAGTGAGGCGAGTGGGAAGAAGAGGCGGCTCTGAAGTGTGGTGAAGGCGACGATGTCACCAATGGTTGGCGCATCTGGCGCGCCAGCGACAGAGAGTGAGCCGGCGGCGAAGTAGACCAGCGCCGGAATGCCGCTGAAGACCACCTGCACCACCACACCAACCCAGCGGCCGGTGAGCGCTTGTCGCAGCTGCAGTGTGGCGAGCTCGCTAGAGCGTTTCGTGAAGCGCTCAGCGCCAGCCTCAGAGCGACCGAACGATTTCGCCAGCAGTGCGCCGCCCACGGAGAGGTGCTCTTCAGCAATGGAGGTCAGGTCGGCAAGCGCCGTCTGCACCTCACCACTCGCCTTGCGGCGGGCCGCTGAGGCCTTTGAGCTCAAGAAGAGGAAGAGCGGCGCAACGGCAACGCTCACCGCCGTGAGGCGCCAGTCAATGATCGTCATCGCCACCAACGTTGAGACGACGATCGCAATGCTTGACGCCAAGTTCGCGGCGGCGTCACTGACGACCGACTGCACCCCCGACACATCGTTGGTGAGGCGGCTCTGAATCTCGCCGGTGCGCGTCTCCGAGAAGAAGCGGATCGGCATCGACTGCACATGGGTGAAGAGGGCGTTGCGCAGGTCGCGCATCACGAACTGGCCAACCGAGGCGGTAAGCCACGCCTGGGCGAGTCCGATGCCGCCGTTGATGATCGGCACCACCACCATCAGCCCGGCGTAGAGGGCCAGGAGGCCAAGATCGCGCTGCGGAATCGCCTCGTCGATGAGGAGCTTTAAGAGGTACGGGTTGGCGAGCCCCAAGATGCTCGACCCAAGGATGGCGAGCCCAATAACGCTGAGTCGGCCTCGATATGGCCCAAAGAACTTCGCCGCTCGTCGTAGGAGCGGCAGCGCTGCCCCGGCCGGCTTCGTTGGGCCGGTGTCATCGCCGCCGAACATGTGGCCACCACGACCTGAGCCCATGCCGCCGCTCATGCGGGCACGGCGAAGAGGGCGAGGGGGTTACGCGTCGGTAGGCGATTGGGCATGGCGGGATTCTATCCCGCCGAGCGCTAGATCCCTGAACCCTCGGCAGCGAGCTCATCGGTGCGCACGCGTGCCTGCGACAGTTGGCTCCCAGCAGGAACGCTCTTCGTCAGCCATACGTTGCCGCCGATCGTTGAACCGCGTCCAACGGTGATGCGACCCAGGACCGTCGCCCCGGAGTAGATCACCACGTCGTCTTCAATGATCGGGTGCCGAGGCTGGCCCTTTACGAGGTTGCCGTCTTCACCCTTCGGGAAGCTCTTGGAGCCAAGGGTCACGCCTTGATACAGGCGCACGCCGCTCCCGATGATCGCCGTCTCGCCGATCACCACACCAGTGCCGTGGTCAATGAAGAAGCGCTCGCCAATCGTTGCGCCAGGGTGAATGTCGATTCCCGTTGCGGAGTGCGCCGCCTCTGAGGCGATGCGCGGCAAGAGCGGCACGCTCAACGTGTAGAGAAGGTGGGCCATGCGGTGATCAATCATGGCGCGCACGCCAGGGTAGCCATGCAGGATCTCTGAACGGCTGCGTGCTGCTGGGTCTCCCGCAAACGCTGCGGCGATATCGCCTTCAATCAGCGTGCGAATCGCGGGGAGCTCGGCCGCAAATGCGTTCGTGACGCGATCGACCTGATCAGGGGCGAGCCCTTCGCCTGGTCGCTCAGCAGCAAAGAGCACCGTGCAGCGCCGGATCTGCTCGCGCAGACCGGCGAGCGCCGCGGTGAGATGCGCGGCCACTGCCGCATCGCCATCGGCGGCGACGCCGAGCTCGCGTGGGAAGAGTGCCGCACGCAACTCGGCCAACACGCGGGTGATCTCGCCACGCGATGGGCGGTCGCCCGCCGCCACCGCGCCGCCCGCGAGGGCAGCGTCGGCAGCGGTGAGTGCACGACTGAGTTCGTTCACCTCAGAACTCACAGGGCGATGCCGCTGGCATCGAAGAGCCCCTCATACAGCGCGGTGCTCAAGTAGCGCTCGCCCGAATCTGGCAGCACCACCACGATGGTCTTCCCCGCGTTCTCTGGCAGGTGCGCCAACTTCAGCGCAACGTGTGCGGCAGCGCCGCATGAGATGCCAACGAGGATTCCCTCTTCGCGAGCGATGCGACGCGCCATGGCGATCGCCTCTTCGTTGGTGACTGACTCAACCTGATCAATCAGCGAGATATCAAGGATGTCAGGAACGAATCCTGGCCCGATCCCTTGAATCTTGTGCGGCGCTGGCTGATTTGGCTGGCCAGCAATGCGCTGCGCAATGACTGGGCTGGTGGCAGGCTCAACGGCAACGATGTGCACCGCCTTACCGCGACCCTTCTTGAAGTAGCGAGCGACGCCGGTAATGGTGCCGCCGGTGCCACTCCCTGCAACGAAGATGTCGACCTTCCCATCGGTGTCTGCCCAAATCTCTGGACCGGTGGTCGACTCATGAATCGCTGGGCCGGCTGGGTTCTTGAACTGCTGCAGCAGCACGTAGCGTGCAGGATCCGATGCGGCAATCTCTTCCGCCTTCGCGATCGCGCCGGGCATTCCCTTCGCACCTTCTGTAAGCACCAGCGTTGCGCCGTAGGCAACGATGAGCTTGCGTCGCTCAATACTGACGGTGTCGGGCATGGTGAGGGTGACCTTGTAGCCGCGTGCTGCGCCAACCATCGCCAAGGCGATGCCGGTGTTGCCGCTCGTTGGCTCAACGATCTCCACGCCTGGCTTCAGCACGCCGCGCTTCTCGGCATCGAGCACCATGGCGGTGCCGAGTCGGCACTTCACGGAGTAGGCAGGGTTGCGCCCCTCAACCTTGGCAAGCACCGTTGCGGCGGCGCCGTCGGTGACGCGGTTCAGGCGCACGAGTGGCGTACCGCCAATGGTGATCGCGTTGTCGGAGAAGATCTCTGGGTTCTGAACGCTCATGTCGGGTACCTCCAGCTACATGGTGGGTGGTGGACTACATCCGCCGCCCCCTCTGCCGTTTGGTCCCTGGTTGCGATCGCCTCAGCGCGCGCAGGACGGCCCGAAGGAGAGCGACGGGCATCGACAGATGCTCGGCTCGCCAGCGGCTTGGGCAATGAGGTCGGCTGCGGTCATATGGATATCGTATCGCCTACGCGTGGAGGTCGTTACTGCAACGTCTCGCAACCGCTAGATGCGGCGCGTGACCCCATCAATGAAGCTAAGGAGGCTCCCCTTGCGAAGGGCGGGGGTGATCCAGAGGCGCCAAAGCGCGGCAACAACCTTCAGTGCGAGGTAGATCGCAAGTGCCCCGGCCGCTCGGGCCATGATGTCGTGCACGTCAATCCGATACGGCGGTACTGGGCTCGAGAAGTAATTAGAGAAGCCCTGGCTGATCTCGAGGCCCACCGCCATGATGCCGATGACCGCAAACGCTGCGCGTCGAGCATCGCCATAGAGGGCAAGGGTTGCCAGCAAGAATGTTGATGCGCCCATGCTGACCTGCACCAGCAGCCACTGCGTTTGCAGAAGGGCAGGGTCAAAGTTCACGAATGGAATCAACCGAATCACATCGCTGCCGAGCGGGGCACGCGACCAATCAGAGTTGGGAAATCCGAACGGTGCCCAAACGTAGGCGACGAGGGCGGCAAACGCGATGGTACTCACCATCGTTCCGCGGGATTGATAGATGCGCTGCGACCGCTGCACAAACAGCACAACAAGGAAGCTAATCAGCCCCCCGATGATCCCCGTCCAGTCCCATTGCGCCAGCATCCAGAGAACTTTACTGAACAAGGCCGAGTTCCGCCAACCCCCCCACAGGCGATACGATGCACGCATGAACACCCGAGAACGCATGCAGCTCTTCCTTCGCAGCGAGACCGTGGGCGGTGCGCTGCTGATTGCTGCGGCCCTCATCGGCATCCTCCTGGCGAACAGCCCCCTCTCAGAGGTACTGCGTGCCGTTGCCACGACGCAGATCGGCAGCGACGCGCTCCACCTGAACCTCACCATGCAGGAGTGGGCCGCGGATGGGTTGCTCGCCATCTTCTTCTTTGTGATCGGCTGCGAGCTCAAGCATGAACTGGTGGTGGGCACACTCTCGAAGCCGCGCCAGGCGGCCCTGCCGGTTGCCGCGGCACTCGGCGGGATGATCGTTCCAGCGCTCTTCTACGTTGCAATCAATCAGGGTGGTGCGCCTGATGCGCTCAGCGGCTGGGGTATTCCGATGGCCACAGATATCGCCTTCGCCCTCGCAGTGCTTGCAGTGCTCGGTCGCGGACTGCCCACTGGCGTGCGCACCTTCTTGCTGACACTGGCGGTGGTCGACGATCTCGGAGCAATTCTAGTAATCGCACTCTTCTACTCCGCGAGCCTGCACGTAGAGTGGCTAGCAATTGCAGCGGTGCTGCTCGCACTCTTTGCGATCGCGCAGCGACAACGCATCACCTCACCGCTCATCTACGTGCCCCTCGCACTCGGCACCTGGTACGCCGTGCATAGTGCTGGGATTCATCCAACGATCGCGGGCGTTGCCCTCGGGCTACTGATGCGCGTCAAGAAAGATCCTGGCGAGCAAGATGCACCCGTTGACCGCGCAACGGAACGCTTCCATCCGATTAGTGCGGCGATCGCCGTGCCACTCTTCGCCCTCTTCGCCGCTGCGGTTGACCTTCGCTCCATTGACCTCGGTGCGGTAACCGGTTCGCCAATTTTGCTCGGCGTACTTGTTGGCCTTGTTGTGGGCAAGCCAATCGGCATTCTCCTCGCCGCCCGGCTGGCAACCGCGCTGGGGGCGAAGCTTTCGGCGGGCATGCGCTGGATTGACATTGCCCTCGTTGGTGCACTTGGAGGGATCGGCTTTACCGTCTCGCTGCTCATTAGTGAGCTCGCCTTTGCTAACGAGGCGTCGCTCGGTGCCGCCAAGATTGGCGTCTTGATCGCGTCAGTTGCCGCAGTTGCACTCGCTGCCGTTGTTCTCGCCCTGCGGCGATCACTCGCTCGCTAGCCCAACTCGATCGCGCTCGGCTATCCTCGCGCCATGGAAAACACCACGTTGAATCGCACCCTGGAGCACATGGCCTGGGCAAACACCCAGATGTTCACAGTGCTTGCAGCACTTCCTGTTGATGCGCTCGCCTACACCTCGCCCGGCTCCGAGTGGAGCGTTGGACCGATTACCCATCACCTGGTCACCGCCGCTGAGAACTACGCGCAGCGCCTGCATGGCGAGCCGCGCGCCGAGAAGCGCGAACTCCCAACCACTGCCGCCGATCTACAAGTCCTTGCCGCCGCCCTCGTAGTTGCCGATGCCAAGCTGCACGCCGGAGCGCAACTGCCAGGCGACGAGATCCTCACCTGGATCTCGTTTGGCGGCGAAGATCTCTCGGTACCGCGCTGGGTGTTAGTGAACCAGGCCGTGCACCACGCCACCGAGCACCGCGCCCAGATCGCCGGTGCGCTTGCCGCGAACGGCAACAGCAGCCTCGACCTAGACGCGCTCGACGTGTGGACCTTTAACGACGCCCTCTAGGGCGCCGGCGGTGCGGCGCTAGTTCGCGCGTCGCTCACGAAGTCTTCCTCTTCTTCTCCTTGCGCACGAAGATCTTCTCGACGGGCAGGCCGAAGAGCTCAGAGAATCGGAAGGCCAGGGCAAGCGAGGGGTTGTACTCGCCCCGCTCCAGATAGCCGATTGTTTGGGAGTTGACCCCAACGCGCTCGGCGAGCTCCACACGGCTCAACTTGGCCTTCTCTCGCAACTCGGCGATGCGATTGGGGATCGGCGCATCCTCGCTCGACTTTCTGCCGGTCATGAACGCTTCCGAGACTTCTTGCGAGCAAGGGTGCCGTCGAGATAGCGCTCTGCCCTGCGTAGTTCAGCCTGCGCCACCTTCTCAGACTTAGGAACGCCCTTGCGAATCTCGGCGATCTCCCTCTTGATCTCTCGCTTTGCCGTTTTCCAGGCATCGCGCGTCTCTTCACTGACCTCGTCAGGGATGGGATCGGTCCATGCGTGCACCAGGCTCGGCAGCACCCAGAGGAACATGGCTGCCGTCACCGCGATTCCAAGGGCGGTATCGGTTGGGATCTGATCCAGGTTTACTTCGAGCTCGGCGATGAACTTCGCAATGAATCCTGCAAGGAAGATTCCGGCAAGGATGCTGACTGCGATCCGATAGGAGGTCAGATAGAGCGTGTCGCGAACTCCACGCTCGCGCTCATCGAGTGCGCCGTTTGGCTGTTGCGCGAGCGAACGCTTGTACGTGATCACCGCGACCGTCAACGATGCCAAGAGAAAGAGTGCGGGAAGTGACGAGATCTGGAGTACGACTCCGTCAACGACGATTGCCCCAGGCAGCGTCGCGATGTAGAGAAATGCAGTGGCGAACCAGAGTGCCACGAGACTCTTGCCGGCAAGGAGGCGTGGCCGCTTCCACGGGCTGTTGACTTCAATGGGGGCACTATTGGTCCAATCGGCGACCTTTGATCCAAACGCCACATTGGTGATGAAGCTCAACAGCACGATGAACGAAACGGCCGCGAACGGAACCCACTGCTCAAGCATGATGCACTCCTGCACTATCCAGCCCGGCGGGCTGTTGTATTAGTACAATAGCACGGGTGTTGTAGGAATACAACACCGTGGGAGAAGTGGTTACCCTACCCCTTGCGCTCCCGCGCAGTCTCGGTTTTCGGCGTCACCGGCTTCATCCCTACCGCACCACCGAGCCCAAAGTCAGCGGGCATATCGGCATAGAGCGTCTCAACCTCACCGGGTCGAACAATGTAGGTCTCGTGAAAGATGCCCACGGCGCCGGTGCCGCTGGTGGCACGCTTGTAGAAGGCGGTCCACGCCGGTCGGTGCTTGCGCTCCGCGTTGGCGGCGTATGCCTCGAGCGCTTCGAACGACTTCCAGTACTGGATCACCGTGATCGTTCGGCCAGCCATCTCGGTGCGGGCGCTCAAGAAACCGAGCTCGGGGTTCTTGTAGAGCTCCACGATCATTGGCCCCATCGCCAAGAACGACGGCAGCCACTCCCACACGCGCCAGAAGGTATTGATGCGCATGCCGATCAGGAAGAGCACGAGCGGCTCCTTGACGTCGGCCATCGTTCGGGTCGGTAGATGCTTTGCCATGACCTCTCTTCTTTCTGCGCCTGTGGCGCGCACTATCTGTGCCTGCTATGTGTATAGTGATCACATTAAGAGGCTGTCAACGCCTGCGAGGAGGCCCATGGCAATCGCCACCTATCACCATGGAGACCTAGCGAATGCGGTAATCGCCGCTGGGTTGCGTCGCGTGCGCCAGCGTGGGCTCGATGCGGTGAGCGGCCGCGAGTTGGCTGGCGCCGCTGGGGTTGCCCCTTCTGCAATCTATCGCCACTTCGTAAACAAGGATCAACTTCGCACGGCTATCTCGCAGGCTGCACGAGAGCAACTCGCTCGATCAATGGCGCAGCCGGCCGCTCGTACGTTGACGAAAGCCCGAGCTGCCGCGCGATTCCGCGCAATCGGTGCGGCCTATATCGACTTTGCGCTGAGCGAGCCGCGCCTCTACGCCGCCGCCTTCGCAGAGTGCGCGCCACCATCTCGCGAAGACAACCCGTCGGCATGGGCAATCTTGGCTGAATCGCTTGACGCCCTGGTAGCCACAGGTGCAATGCCAAGGTCGCGCCGCAGCGGCGCTGAGGTGGTCGCGTGGTCGTCGGTGCATGGTGTTTCAACGCTGCTTCCTTCGCCCCTGCCAGCAACCGCGCCGGGCGACCGCAAGCTGATCGTCACGCAGGTTCTTGACGGGGTGGCGCGCAGCCTTGAGATCACCCGCTGACTCAGGCACACCGCTCCGCTACAATCCCCCTCCGGCGCCGATGTAGCTCAGTGGTAGAGCAGCTGTTTCGTAAACAGCAGGTCGTGAGTTCAATCCTCACCATCGGCTCCAGCCGCCTTTACGGGGTTGGCGCGCCAGACTCACCCAGTAGGCGCAGCATTCTTTCCCATACCGCAGCTGAGTAGGTCGCGGAAACGTGCTTTGCATCTCGATTGCGCACGATCCCAGTCGAATCAACGAGGGGGCATGTGCCCCCAGTGCAGAAGAGTGACTGAGGGTCAACGGCATACGCTTCTAGGCCGCTCAGCGCTATCTGATCTCTCTCTGCGTGCGGGTAGGTTTCTGGAACCTTTGGATCAGCGATGCAGGTGCGTGGATCATCGCGATGAGTGTCGAGGCAGCTGACTGGATCAATTGGCTGCACAGGAACGGGTGAGATGTAAACAACCGGTGCCACCGAGAGGAGCCGGAGAATCCCCGACCGCATCGCGTCAGCTTCATGCGCGAGGTTTCTCTCTGAATCGCTCTCGAGCAAAAAATCTCCGTAGGCTGTGACGATGAGATCGGGTTCAAAAGCTTCGAGCTGGCCCCTCACTCGCTCGCTATATGGAGCACAGGTTTGGTATTGAGCCGTCGTTGATGTGAACCTGGTGGGCACCAGAAGTTGCGGGCATCCAGTCTTGGCAAGCACTAGTAGTGTGGCCCCTGTGTCTTCTGCAATTCGCTGGAACGCCGGGAACCACTGTGCTGCGTATGAATCACCAACGAGTGCGATGCGGAATTCGCCGCTCGGATTTCCAAAAACACAGCCATCGGGGGGTGGCGTGCTCTCATCCCGCAGCGAATAGCAGCTGCCAAGAGCCTTGTACGGCGTATCTGCCGCAAGGTTTTCGATGCTCGGCTGGATCTTGATTCCTTCTCCCCCTTGGCCGTTTGGCTTGATGAAGATTGCGCCGCCCAGCTCTGGGCGCAGTGCCGCAGCAAGCCCCACGCCAGAAAGCAGCACTACGGCGCCCACCGCCAAAATCCGCCGAGCGGGTGCAACGGAGAATTGGCCAGTGCGGAAGGGTGCCTCAACAAAGCGTTCACTCGCCGTGGCTGCGAGGAGCGCGGCCCCAATAGCCAGTGGCATGCCGATCTTTGGCGCGAGAAGCACAATCGCGGGCCAATGCCAGAGGTAGAGCGAGTAGCTGATCTTTCCAAGAAACCGCATGGGGCTACTAGTAAGGAGCCGCCCCCCCCATGTTTGACGCTGGCCACCAGCGATGATGAGAGCAACGGCTACACATGTGAGGACAGAGGCTCCCGGCACCAAGTCAGCATTGAATACGGGGATGATAAAAGCCGCTGCAGCCAGGAGTAGCGCTGTGGTTTGCGAAAGATTCGAGCGAGTTCCACGAATCGCGATGTAGGCGCCCAGCCCTAACTCCCAGGCGCGCGTGGGTAGGGAATAGAACGTTGCCTCCAACCCGAGAACGCCACTTAAAAAGAGCAGCAGCGATATGAGGCTGATGACCCCAACTGCCAGTGCCACAAGTTGTCTGTTACGTCGCAACAGAGTGAATGCGACTACCAGTAGCGCAGGCCAGACGAGATAGAACTGCTCCTCGACGCTGAGGCTCCACATCTGGAGGAACGGTGATGGCTCAACTACAGGGGCGAAGTAATCCGTAGAGACCGCGATGAAGCGAATGTTTGCAACAGATAACAGCGAGGCGATGCCGTCGCCCCAAGCCTCTTGGCGGGATACAACGCTTGACATGAGGAGCCCCAGCCCCACGAACGTCACGAGAACCACAACGACCACCGCAGGGAGTAGTCGCCGAATTCGCCGTGCGTAGAAGCGAGCGAAAGAGAATTGAGTTGTCTCGAATATCTCGCGCGTGATCAGCGAGGTGATAAGAAAGCCCGAGAGGACGAAGAACGCATCGACTCCGAGGAACCCGCCGGAGAATGCAGATAGGCCGCTGTGAAAAAGCACCACGGCTGCGACTGCGACGCCGCGCAGCCCTTCAAGATCGGGACGAAAAGCACTGGCCTTTAGGCTATGCAGGGTCAAGGTCTCCGTAGAGCTGGACCAGCGTTGCGACCTGCGCATCCCAATTCCAACGCGCCAGGGCTGCAGCACGACATCGGCTGCGATATGCCTCTCGCTCAGCGGGCGTGCCCCCAATCACCTCGACAATTGCCCGTGCGATATCCGCAGGATCTGACGGGTTACAGAGCGCCCCGAGCGGGCCCTCTGGCCCGTCAAGAATGATTCGGCGTCGTTCAGGGAAGTCGCTGCTGACTACCGGCGTGCCAACGCCAATCGACTCAAACAGCTTGTTTGGCGTACTCACATATTCGTTCAGGGTTTCATGTTGGTTCGGCATCAGCCCAACATCCGCACCCGCGACCCAACGATCGAGTACCTCAGGCGAAACGGCCTTTAAGACATGAATGCGGCCGGCAACATCGGGTCGAGCTGCGAGGGTGCGCAGTTCGGCCTCCATTGGCCCGTATCCAAGAAAGGCGACATGGATGTTTTCGAGTCGTGGGTCAACGGCAGCATCAATGATTTGGCGCAAGCCGCGTACAGGAGAAAATCCCCCGTGATACAGCGCGATGGGCGTGTCATCAGTAAGGCCGATGGCGTCACGCAGCTCGCGCGGCCTGACAGGGCTTACGAGCGGATCGACACAGTTGTAGACGACGGCCCGCCGATCAGGGATCTCGTATCGCTCGCTCAAGACCTGCTCTACTGAAGGGTTGACCGTAATCAATCCAGCTGCCCGGCGCAGAAGTGGCTGTTCAATCTTTGAAGCGAGTAGTCGACGCACGAAGCGTGGGGCACGAGCCCAGTGGCCGCTCTCTAAAAAGACTTCGTGGCTGTCATACACAAGAGTTGCGCGACTGGTGTCTGCCGCGAAGAGCGCGGGGACCCCACCGCTTAGATCGTGCGCGTGCAAAAACTCTGCATCAACGGCCGCTCGCGCAGCTTTAGCCCCCCAGGCCCAAAGGGCAAACGCTGACCTCACCTGTTTTGCTGCACGAATCCCCAAAAAGGCGAGGGCTGACATGGCAACGAACTGAATGACAAAGATCGGCGTGAGCAGAAGGGCCCAGGCATGACTCCATCCTGGTGGGACGCTCGGAAACACTGAGAGTGGGTGGCGGGCGATAACCACACCTGACGTTCGGTTCTCACGTACGGAAGCCTTTGACCGCCGCTGGCGAATTCCGTGAATGGTGACGGACCAGCCGGCCGCCTGGAGGGCGTCCGCCTCTTTGAGCACGCGGCGGTCATGGCTGACCTCGTTAAACACGAACATGGCCACGCTCTTCGGTACGATGGGGCGACGCGCGTCAGGCATGTGGCGAGTCTATCGCAGCCTGCGCTCACAATCGCGACGGGAGGGGTATGCGCATCACAGCAGTCGTTGGCACGCGACCCCAGCTCATCAAGTTGGCCGCGCTCGCCCCACAGCTCACCGCGCCAGTTGAGCCGTTCGTGATTGACACGGCGCAGCATCACGACGAGGTGCTCGCCGGTCAGATCTATCGCGACCTTGGCATTGCACCGGCGGACCTCTTGCTACCCGAGCCAGGCAACCTTGTTGGCGAGGCTCGCCTTGCAGAGATGCGACGCTCCATCGCGGCATCCATTGCGCAGACACGCCCTGAGGCGGTCTTGGTGTTCGGAGATACCGACTCGACGCTGGCCGGCGCACTTGCCGCGCAAGACCACAATGTACCCATCATTCATGTTGAGGCTGGTGTGCGCTCTGGTGATCTGACGATGCCCGAAGAGAGAAACCGTATCGCCGTTGACACAATCGCCGCACTTCGCCTCTGCACCAGTGACACCGCTATCGCAGCACTTGCGCGCGAAGGTCGAGTCGATGGGAACGAAGTAGTTGGCGATCTCATGGCCGACCTCGTTGCACGACTCGCCCCCGCAGCACGATCAGTCGCTGCCCTCGACCAAGTGGGTGCACGCATCGGTACATCTCTCGTCTCAGGTGGGTACGTGTTTGCAACGCTGCATCGCGCCGATGTGCGCGAGCCTTCACGACTTACCGCGGCACTCGCCGCGCTACGGCGCGCCGCTGAGGTTCTTGCGGTGCCGGTGATTTTCGCGGCACACCCTGGAACGAGCGCTGCGATTGCCGCGCACCAAATTGATGTTCCAGACGGCATTGAGCTGGTACCGCCCGTCGGCTATCTCGACTCACTCGCCCTCGCTGCGCACGCCGCCGCGGTGCTCACCGACTCTGGTGGGCTACAGCGCGAGGCGGTCTGGCTCAACACGCCAACGCTGATCTTGCGCGACACCACCGAGTGGCCAGAGCTCCTGCATCCGGCTGGTCCGTCACTCCTTATTGGCGTTGACGCAGGTCGCGTTGCTGCCGCACTTGCAACGGTTGGGGCTGCGACGGGTGCCGCAGCGGTCGCTGCGCGAGTATCCCGCCCCCTCCCCGCAGGGGGCGCTGCCGAAGCGATCAGGGCCGCTCTGATCGCGCGCCGCTTCGCGCGCTGATACCCTCACTCGTAATGAGTACACCGCAGATTCGCATCCCGATCACCCGTCCCGCCGTTGGTCGCGAGGAGGCAGATGCCGCCGCCGAAGCGATCATGTCGGGCGCCCTCGCCCAGGGCCCGCGCGTCGCCGAGTTTGAGCGCCGCTTCGCCGAGCTCGTTGGCGTCAAGCACGCGATCGCCACGGCGAACGGCACGCTCGCCGAAGAGGCAATCATTCAAGGGCTCGGCATCAAGCCTGGAGACGAGATCATTACCGTTGGCCACACCTTCAGTGCCACTGCTGCATCGATCCTGCGTGCGGGCGCAACACCACGATTTGTTGACATTGACCCAGTCACCTGGTTGATGGACCCCGCTGCCGCTGCAGCGGCGATCACCCCAAAGACGAGGGCGCTGATGCCGGTGCACCTCTTCGGCCTTATCGCCGACATGAATGCCCTTGGCGCACTCGCCGCCAAGCACAACCTCGCGATGATCGAAGACGCCTGCCAGGCGGTCGGTGCGACACAGAACGGGAAGCGGGCTGGCTCCTTCGGTGTTGGCGCATTCTCGCTCTACGCCACCAAGAACATCACCAGCGGTGAGGGGGGCATGATCACCACGAACGACGACACGTTGAACGAGTGGCTGCGCACCTTCCGCAGCCAAGGGATGAAGGTGCGCTACCTGCACGAGATGCTCGGCACGAATTACCGCATGACCGACATCGCCGCTGCGATCGGTATCGTGCAGCTCGGCAAGCTGGATCAGTTCACCGCGGCGCGCGTCACCGCTGCGTCGCGCTACGACGCGCTGCTTGAAGGCGCGCCGATCGTTCGACAGGGAACGCCAGCCGGAAATCTGCACGTCTATCACCAGTACACCGTGCACGTTGGTCCAGCGCGCGACGAGATCGTGAAAGATCTTGCCAACGATGGGATCGGCACCGGTATCTACTACCCAATTCCAGTGAGCCAGCAGCCGTACATTAAGGAGCGTGGCCTCGACGTTGCGCTTCCAGTTACGGATGCGTTGGCGAAGGGTTGCCTCTCGCTGCCGATGTTCGCCGCGATCACCGCTGCTGAACAAGAGGAGGTTGCCGCCTCGCTGCGACGCGCCGTGGAGCGCCACGGCGGGAGCGCATGGCCCGCATGAAGGTTGGCCTGATCGGCCTCGGCGTGATGGGGCGCAACCATCTCCGTGTTCTCGCAACGCTTCCCGACGCTGAGATCGTGGCGATCAGTGACCCTGTTGATGCAGCGCGCGATGCTGCACTTGCCGTTGCGCCATCGGCCACCGCTTACATCGACGCTGCAGAGCTGCTGAACCACCCCGGCCTCGAGGCGGTGATCATCGCTGCGCCAACACGCTTCCACGCCGCGCTGGTGATTCGCGCTATCGAGCGCAAGATTCCGATCCTGGTCGAGAAGCCACTCGCCGCTGATTCGGCGGAGGCGCTCGATCTCGTCGCACGAGCAACCGCCGCAGGCGCGATCGTGCAGGTCGGCCACGTGGAGCGCTTCAACCCCGCCGTCACGCGCCTCTTTGATCAGATGGGCGGAAGCGCTGGTGAGGCGCTCTACGCGATCGAGGCGATGCGCGAGAGTCCACTCCCCGAGCGCATCAGCGACGTTGGTGTGGTGCGCGACCTGATGGTCCACGACATCGATCTCGCCTGTGCCATCGCTGGCAGCTCGCCACTCTCCGTTACCGCCGTGGCCGGCTCACGACTGATTGAGGGGCGTGAAGATTTCGCGGAGGCGCTCTTCACCTTTGCGGGCGGCGCCGTTGCGCGCATTCGCGCCTCATGGCTTGCGCCAGCAAAGCGTCGACAACTGCTCGTCACCACGAGTGCAGGCGCGTATGACGTGAGCCTGCTCCAGCGCACCGTCTCCTTCACCAGCGCCGATCCAAACTCGAGTGCCATGCTCGATGGATTCGCCCCCGTGCAGCCGGGTCGCACCGCCGACCTCCCCGCCGCACGACAGGAGCCGCTCGCCCTTGAGTTGAGCGCCTTCCTCGCCGCCGCCCGTGGTGAGGCGAAGCCTGCCGTCAGCATTCACGATGGCGCACGCGCCGTGATCCTTGCGGACGCAGTTCTTGAGTCCGCTCGTGGTGGTGGCGTCCCTGTGCGGCCGAACCTCGAGGCGATCGCCGCGGTGTAGCATCCCCTCCAAGGGAACAAGGAGGGGCAATGAGCGCACGCACCACAGACCCACTCGGTCGAGCAACGTCCATGCTCGGTGGCTCCTTTACCGCTGAACCACACCCCTGCACCCACGGCACCCCCGTTACCGCGAAGCCATGGGTCGGCGCCCCTGGCACCGTCGGCACCATCGCCGTCATCGGCTCCGGCAAGATCGGCCTCCCTCTCGCCTTGCAGTTCGCCTCACACGGTTGGCGCGTGCATGCCGTCGACATCAACCAGGCACTCGTTGACATCATCAACTCTGGCGTTGCGCCGTGGGGTGGCGAGCCGAATCTTCCCGAGCTCCTTGCAGAGCATGTTGGCTCTGGCCGACTGCGCGCCACCATCGACGGCCCCGCCGCGGTGCGTGATGCCGACGTCGCCCTTGTTGTTGTGCCCGTACTCGTTCGCGACGACGGGAGCATCGCCGACAAGGCACTCGTTGGCGCGACCGAAACGCTGATCGCCGGCGCGCACGACGACCTGCTGGTGATCCTTGAAACCACGGTGCCGATCGGCACCACTCGTGAACTGGTCGCGAAGGTTGCTGCTAAGAGTGGCGCCAAGGTATTCGGCTGCTTCTCGCCGGAGCGCGTGCTCACTGGCCAAACGTTCCGCAACCTCGCCGCCTATCCGAAGCTCGTTGGCGGCACCCGCCACCATCGACGGCCCTACTGCAGTGCGTGACGCTGACGTTGCCCTTGTTGTTGTGCCCGTACTCGTTCGCGACGACGGGAGCATCGCCGACAAGGCACTCGTTGGCGCCACCGAAACACTGATCGCCGGCGCGCACGACGACCTGCTGGTGATCCTTGAAACCACGGTGCCGATCGGCACCACTCGTGAACTGGTCGCGAAGGTTGCTGCTAAGAGTGGCGTCAAGGTCTTTGGCTGCTTCTCGCCGGAGCGCGTGTTGACTGGTCAAACGTTCCGCAACCTCGCCGCGTATCCGAAGCTCGTTGGTGGCACCGATGCTGCGAGCCTCGCGCGTGCGACCGCCTTCTACGAGAGCGTGCTCGACGCGCCAATCGCGCAGATGCAGACGCTCGAAGCCGCCGAGATGGCGAAGCTTGCCGAGACGACGTATCGCGACGTGAACATCGCACTCGCCAACGAGTTCGCTCGCGTTGCCGATCGACACGGCATTGATCTCTCTGAAGTGATTCGCGCCGCGAACTCACAACCGTACTCACAGATTCATGAACCAGGCATCGGTGTTGGTGGGCACTGCATTCCGGTCTATCCGCGCATGATCCTCTCAACCGATGGTGACCTAGAAGTGATCAAGACCGCGCGCGCAGTGAACGATGGCCAGGTCGATCGCGCCGTTGACGCCGTAGAGAAGCAGCTCGGTTCCCTCAAGGGGGCGACGGTTGCAGTGCTCGGACTCACCTACCGCGAAGGAGTTCGTGAACTCGCGCATGCGCGCGGCCCGCTGGTTGCCGATGCACTCCGTGCGCGCGGCGCAACCGTTCTTGGTGCCGACCCACTTCTTTCGGCTGATGATGTTTCGGCGCTCAAGATGACGCCGTGGGATGGAACCGCGAATGTGAGCGTCAGCGCCGTAGTGGTTGCGACTGCAGACGTGGCCTATCGCACGATGGACTTCGCAAAACTCTTCCCGGCGCTCAAGGTGCTGATTGACGGGCGTAATGCCTGCGCTGGTGCAACCATGCCAGCTGGCGCGAAGCGCATCGGCTTCGGCCGACCAGACGGAGTCGCCGCTCAATGATTGATCCAACGGCGTTCATTGATCCAACGGCAATCGTGGAAGATGGTGCAACTATTGGCGCGCGCAGCAAGGTCTGGGGCGGCGCAGTGGTGCGACGTGGTGCGAAGATCGGCGCCGACTGCATCATTGGCCGCGGCGCATTCATCGATGCCGACGTGGGGGCGTGGCGCATTCATCGATGCCGACGTGGTGCTCGGCGATCGCTGCAAGGTGCAGAACCTCGCCCTTGTCTATCACGGAGTCACCGCCGGCAACGGTGTCTTTATTGGCCCCAACGCGATCCTCACCAACGACCGCTTCCCGCGTGCCCAAACGCCTGACGGCGGCCTCGCCGCAGCCAGCGACTGGGTGGTGAGCCCGATCCACGTTGGCGACGGGGCCTCGATTGGTGCTGGCGCCGTGATCGTGGCCGGCATCACCCTGGGCGAGTACTGCATGGTTGGTGCGGGTGGGGTGGCCTCACGCAGCGTCCCACCGCGAGCCCTCGTGGTCGGCAGCCCAGCCAAGCGCATCGGCTGGGTTTGCGACTGCGGCGCCCGCCTCCCCAACGAGGGGGCCACGCTCAGCTGTGGCGCCTGCGCACGCTCCTACACGCTCAATGCGGCGAACGGCGGCCTAGCCCGGGCCTAATCGCCGACGGTCTCACTAACCCCCCTCCGCTACCATTACTCCAACGCCAAACGGCGACTAGCAAGGGGGGCTCCATGGGCGGCAACGAACTCTTCTCGCCACTTGGAATCGGCTTCTGTGTGTTCATCATCGGCGCTCTCGCCATTGACTTCGGCCTCCTGCGCCGCAAGGGGACACACGTCGTTCCGGTGAAAGAGGCCGCCGCTTGGACGCTCGTTTGGATCGTGCTCGCCATCGGATTCGGCATCCTCATGCAGTGGGCTTGGCAGGATGCCACCAAGACGACGGAGTACTTCGTCGGATATCTCGTTGAGAAATCGCTCTCAGTCGACAACATCTTCGTCTTCACAATCATTTTTGCTGCGCTTAAGACGCCGAAGAAGTTGCAGCAGCTCGCGCTGATGTGGGGCATCCTCCTCGCGCTGGTGCTCCGCGGCATCATGATCCTGATCGGTGCGGCGCTCATCGAGCGCTTTGAGTGGATCATCTGGGTCTTTGGTGGATTCCTCCTTCTCACCGGTGTCCAGATGCTTCGCAGTGGTGGCCACGCTAGCGAAGGCGAGCCGTCTGCGATCAAGCTGGCACGCCGCTTCATTCACGTGAACAACGACTACAACGAGGAGCGCTTCTGGATCATCAAGGCGGGCCGACGAGTCTTCACGCCGATTTTCTTGACGATCGCGGTGATCGGCATCATTGACCTGGTCTTCGCCGTTGACAGCATCCCAGCGATCTTTGGCATCACGCTGGACCCGTTCATCGTCTTTACCTCAAACGCATTCGCAATCCTCGGCCTGCGCAATCTTTACTTCCTACTCGCTGACGCAAAAGATCGCTTCCACTACTTGAGCGTAGGGCTCGCCTTTGTGTTGATGTGGATTGGGGTGAAGATGATCCTGCCGGCAATCAATCACGACTGGAAGGTTCCGCCACTCGTCAGCTTGGTGATTGTGCTCTCCATTCTGACGGTTTCAATCGTGGCTTCACTGCTCCGAACGAAGCGCGTCGCGCGTAAGGCTTCTCGACCCGCTCGCGCGCGCAAGCGCTAGGCGCAACAACGCCGCTGGTAGGAGGACCACCAGCGGCGTCGCGCGATAACTAGGTGCGCTCGTTACTTGACGATCAGCACCGACTCAGCGGCTGCCGCTTCTCGGCCCATGTCCACAACCACGCTGTCACCGGCGGTGACGTCGGCGTTCGTAGCAGCTGCAATCTTGCTGAACACGGTGTTCGCGCCGATCGTGACCGTGATCGTCTTTGTTCCGCGCGGAGTGACCATCTCAAGGGTGAGGGTGTTGCCGTCCACGGCGGTGACCTTCGCAGGTCGGCCGAGGTGAACGTGCGCCTCGGTGAGTCCGGTCGCTAGAACGGCGATGCCGTCAGCTTCGCTTACTGCACCGTCGACCGGCTTCTCAGCTTGGACGAGTACATAGGAACCAACTGCCACGTCAGCAGCGGTGCCCGCCGTCTTCGTGAAGTACTGGCTCTCGCTGTCGAGCACGACCGTCTTGGTCGTACCGTCAGCAAGCGTGATCGAGAGCTCGGTTGGGCTCACGCTGGTAACGGCCCCGGTGAGATCAGCGCTAGCCTGTGGCCCGCCCTCGCCTCGATGCTGGTCGCCGTGTCGATCGCCGTCTCGGCCGTCGTGGTCGCGCTCCATCTCCATGCGGGCTTCCGCACCCTGTCCAGGGTGGCGACCATCTCGACCGTCAGGGCCACCGTTCGCGAGAGCCGTACCGGCAAGAGCGCCTGCAGCCACAAGGGCCGCTGCGCCAACGATGGCCGGGAGGTTGTTCCGAATGCCGCTAAAGCGTGAAGGGGCAACAATCTGCCTCTCTGTTGGAGCGAGCTTTGCTGTTCGTGCCATACATGGCTCCTTCCCATTTCCCGAGGTCATTTGCCTCGTTCTCCCTCATGGTGCGCCTCGCGCATTAGCCGACTCTTTGTTGAAGATGGGAATGCGCCAAACTATCGCCATGAACCGTGCTCACCACCCCCGGCCCCTGCTGCGTGTTGTGCCCCTGCTCGCGCTGATTCTGGGTGCTTCGGTCCTCGGAGCCGCCCTTCCAGTGGGTGGGGTTGTGGCGGCGGGAGTTGCCCCGCAAACGGTTGCGGTGCCCCCAATCACCGCCTGCTCCGAGATCAACAAGCGTAAGATCGTCATCACGCGCAAATCAATTGGCATTCAAGGAGCGGTCATCACAAAGAACTCACACACAAGCCAATGGGCCACCTCCGTTCTTGACCCCATGTACCGCCTCTCGTCGAGCTATCGGCCAAAGAACCTCGTCGCTATCACCTGGCGTGGCGTTCTTAGCACTAAGGGTGGATACCTGTTGAAGCGCGAGGCGGCCCAGGCGGTCAGCGCCATGTTCGCCGCGGCAAAGGTGAACCGGATCTCGCTCAAGATTATCTCTGCCTATCGTTCATACGCCACGCAGAGAGCCACCTTCGCGAAGTGGGTGGCGCAATCTGGGCTGCAGCAGGCTCGAAAGTACAGCGCCGTTCCTGGGCACTCAGAGCATCAGCTTGGCACGACCGTTGACCTTGGAAGTCTCACCGGAGTTCCGTGGAGCAACCCGAAATTCCCCACGTCGCCAACTGCACTCTGGCTTGAATCAAACGCATACAAATTCGGATTCGTTCGTTCGTATCCGGCGGGCTCGGCGAACATCGCACTGAGTTGCTACGGCGCAGAGGCGTGGCACTGGCGCTACGTTGGTAAGGATCTCGCCTACGAGATCGTCTGCAGCGCGCAAGTCCCACGCATCTTCTTGTGGAACCGCCAGAACGACGGAGATCGTGTGATCGGCCCCGCATGTGATTCGTTCACGCCGCCAGATGGCTACGTGTTGCCAAGCCCAAGCGTGTCGCCACCAGCGAGTGAGACGCCGAGCGAATCGCCGACTGAGTCCCCGACCGAGTCGCCGACTCCGTCGCCTACTGGTTCGGAGCTGACTCCGCCGTAGTCTCCTGGCCACGTCGATAGACGAGTGCGGCTACGAGGAGCGCGAGAAGTAGGACCGGCATGGTCACCCCTGGGAAGAGGGTGCGTACCACCGCGACGGGCGTGTGAATAGCGGCAGGCAGAAGAAGCCCACGGCCAATTGCACGTGGTCCACCGCCACGAACCACCGCGCGCAGAACGATCGCCGTAAGGAGCGCGTGGAGTCCAAGCATCAGCGCACCCTGAGCAACCAGCAGCGCCGCAGAGAAGAGCGTTTGGCTGGAGAGGAAGACTGCGACCGCTTGCACCTTCTCGGTGACTTCGGCATCCAGCCCGACGAAGATGCTGCCGTCCCTAATGCCGCTAAGAATGATGACCGCCGAGAGTGTTGGGATCAGTGAGCTCGTCAACAGGTCAATGGCGCCGTGTCCGAACCCGAAGGCCGTGCTCGGCCTCGTGTCGCGAACGCCTCGCGCGGCGGTAGAGAGGATGATCGCGCGGCTCGCCTCTTGCAGCGGCGCACTGGTGAA
>QWRK01000060.1 GCA_003670455.1 Candidatus Aquidulcis sp.
TCGCGTGCCCAGAGGAAGAGCTTCTGGAGCACGCCGTTGTCGCGGCTCTCCATGTCGCCGGTGCCGACCGTCTGGAAGGCGAAGTCGATCATCTCAGCCGTCTTCGCCGCAAGGTTGCGACGGTTCGGCTCGTTGAACGACTTCACGAGACTCTTGGCAATCATCAGATTCTTCTTGGCGGTCTCACCCGTTACTTCGCGTGAGGCCTTATCAAACCCAGTGACCTTGCACTCGTGAACGTGATGCCCCTTAACCCACGCGCCAATTGCTTCGGCATACGTGGCGTGCGCCTTCGCGGCGAGCGCTGGATCAAGGCGGTACCACTCCTTCTTCTTGCGCGTCTTGAGTTCCGTCTCGTGATAGGTCCACTGATGCAGGTTGTAGACGGCCTTCCACGGCTCGTCGGCCATCTGCTCGCCGAGCTCAATCATCTTGGCGAGGACGACCTCCTCTTCGGCGGTGAGTAGTCCAACGCGACCAATCTCCTTGAGGTACATGCGGACTGGATCGTCGACACCCGTTGACTCTGCAACTGGCTCAACCACTTCGGGCTTCGGTGCCTCTGGAGCAACTTCGGCAACAAGGAGTGCAGCCGCGGCTTCTGGGCTGAGCATCTCAACGCCATCAACTTCGATCTCGGCGAGATCTGCAGCGCCTGGCTCAGCAACGCCATCAAGCTTTGCCGCTGGGCCGGCCGCAGCCTTCCCCTTCGCGAGTTTCCCCTGCGGTTTCGCTGGGGCAACCTTTGCCGCGGGCGCAGCTGGCGCCGCCTTTACCGGCTTCGCCGTATCTGCCTTCGACTTCGCGGACGATGTCGCGAGTGAGGCGGACTTCTTCCCCTTTACTGGCGCAGGCTTCGCAGTCGGCTTCGCCTTTGCGATCGGCTTAGCGATCGGCTTAGCGGCGCTCTTTGGCGCTGACTTGGTGGCGGGCTTTGCGACGGCCTTCGTTGGCACCGACTTCTTCGGGGCCGGCTTCGGAGCAGGCTTTGGAGCGGCCTTAGAGGTCGCGAGGGATCCGCGCTTTGCGACGGGCTTTGGCGCTGGCTTAACCGCTGGCTTTGCGGCGACCTTCGCCGCTGGCTTCACGGCGGGCTTCGGGGCTGGCTTAGCGGCTGGCTTTGGAGCAGCCTTGGTGACGGGCTTTGCAGCGGCTTTCGGGGCGACCTTGGTGGATGCGGCCTTTACTGGCGTCGCCTTCGCGGGCGCCACCTTCACGGGCGTGCCTGCGGTCACCTTGCTTACCTGCTTCGCCTTCGTCACTTGCTCCCCCCCTTTGCCGCTGTGAGCACTCCCGACGCCAAGAAGCGTCGGTCGAGCGCCTTTCGCTTTTGTCCTAGATCTCGCTCAGCCTCCATAAGGGTCCGAACTCGCGCGGCATCACCTTCGCGCTCCGCCTCGGCAATTTCGCCACGGGACCAGGCCATCGCCTCTTCCAAGCGATCAGCCTCCAGCCGCAAGATGGTCTGATCAATACCAATCCGGATACGCGTGAGCTCAACGGTCGCCCCGAGGCGTACGGAGAGTGCCTGGGCCAGGCGACGCTCTTCGCCCTCAATCGTAACGGGTAGGCGCTCAAGAGCGTCAGCGGTGGTTCCCGCCTCTAGCGCGGCGTCGAGTGCCGCACGTAAGCCAAGCCAGAGGGAACGTGCGAGCCCACTGGTAAAGAGCTGATCGGTGAGGACGTCACGCACACGAAGGCGCTCCGCTGGCGCTGCAATGAGGAGGCGCAGGAGTTCGGCCTCAGGCGAGGTTACGCCCGCGAGGATCGACTCCACATCGCCATCGGCATCGGCGGCGCGCACACGATCGGCAGAGATGCGGCTCTCTGCACCGGCCGTCTCGGCACCGCGCTGGATCATCGCCTCGCGAATCGAGTTCTCGTCAACGCCGATGCGTCGCGCGGCGGCAGAGATGTAGCCATCACGAACGATTGGGTCGCGCAGGCTGCGGAGAATTGGCTTGATGCCGTCAATGGCACGCTTGCGACCGCCAAGGTCCTTCAAGTCATGCGCTTGCGCATGGGTATCGATGAGATATTCCACTACTGGCACTGGCTGCTCCGTCGCAGCGCGCCACACCTCTGGTTGATCGCGAACAACCTCGTCGGGATCTTTCCCATCGGGGAGGCGCACGATCCCCACATCAACGAGCGATGGGCCGCCATCAGCGCTACCAAGCTCGGAAACGAGGCGGAGCAGCTCGGTGGCTCCGAATGCGCCCGCCTTCGCGCCAGCCGCATCAACGTCATACGCCAACAGAATCTTTGATCCGTAGCGCAAGAGCAGTGCGACCTGCGCAGGCGTCAGCGCGGTTCCCATGCTGGCGACGACATTGGTGAATCCTGATTGATGCGCCATCAGCGCGTCGGTGTATCCCTCAACCAATACAGCGGTGCCGCTCTTGCGCATCGCCGGCTTCGCCTTGTCGATGAGATAGAGGGTGCGTGACTTGTCGAAGAGTTCTGTTGCCGCGCTATTCAGGTACTTCGGTCCACGATCGCCGCGCTTGTCGTCTTCAGGAAGGAGGCGACCACCGAGGCCGGTGATCTTGCCGTTCGCATCGCGGATCGGAAAGATCACGCGAGCGCGGAAGCGGTCATAGGCGCCGCGACCACCGTCGCGTTCCGTGGTGAGGCCGACGGCCGCAAGCTCCGCGGGCGTTGCGCCGCGCTTTGCAGCGAGTGCCTTGGAGCAGGCGTCCCACGAATCTGGTGACCAGCCGAGTCGCTGTGCCTCAATCGTCTCATCGGTGAATCCGCGTGAGTGCAGATAGTCGAGGGCGGGGCGTCCGAGCTCGTGTGAGGTGAGGATGGCGTGATAGAAGCTCACCGCACCTTCAAGCACGTCGCGGAGTCGCACCTTGCGCGCATCTTCGGCGCGGCTGCGATCGTCGATCGTGACGCCAGCCTTGGCGGCGAGCAGGGTGAGCGCCTCGCCGAACGGCAGGCTGTCGCGCTCCATGACGAAGGTGAAGATGTCGCCCCCCTTGCCGCAGCCGAAGCACTTCCAGGTTTCACGGGCAGGTGTGACCACGAATGAGGGGGTCTTCTCGCCATGGAATGGGCAGAGGCCCTTGAACGCAGCGCCCGCCTTGCGGAGCGCGACGGTCTCGCCAACAACGTCGGCGACGGCGAGTCGGCTCTTGATCTCAGCAACGCTCCCGGAAGCCATCGGTGGGGGGACCTCCTTTACGGTTTCGTGATCGGGCAAAGCAGTTGCCCGTGGGTGTCAAGCGCTGTTGGGCGCAGAATAGCAGTCTGACCCTCCCCAGGACCAAGGCATCTACACGCCCCCTCCCCTACACTCCCCTGCAACGGCGACGCTCAGCGTCGCGCCAACCGTGAGGAGGCCCCATGGCAGAGACGGCAGCGACCCCCGCCTCGTTCGGCATCCTTGCCGACGACCCCGCCTACAACGCCACCCTCGCGGCACGCATCGACGACACCGACACGCTCGCCCGCGTCTGGATCAAGCCCGATGGCGTGCCGACCCCGTTTGAGCCCGGCCAGTACGTGACGATCGGCGTAAAGGTCGGCGAGAAGTTTGTGCAGCGCCCCTACTCCGTTGCCTCCTCGGCGCGCGCCCTAGATGGCGGCTATGAGCTCTACCTCCGCCTCGTCCGTGGTGGCGCCTTTACGCCGCTCGTCTTCTCTCTTCCCGTCGGCCACCGAATGCGCGTGCTCGCCCCAAAGGGGAAGTTCACCATGGAGCCCGCCGACACACGTGTGCAGATCTACGTCTCATCCGGCACAGGGATCGCGCCGTTTGTCAGCATGGCGCGCACTCTCGCCGACGACGGTGCCCCGCGACGTGCGATCTACCTGAATGGTGTGAGCTACGTCAGCGACATTGGCTACCGCGATCTGATCGAGGGGTGGGAGAAGAGCGGCGCCTATCCGGCTACCTACGTTCCAACCATTTCACGACCGGCTGATCCACTCAATGCCGGCTGGACGGGCCGCACCGGTCGCGTCGAGAGCATCATTCAGTCAGCGCTGCGAGATCTTGGCGTTAACGCAAGTGAGGCGATCGCCTACCTCTGCGGGAATCCGGAGATGATCGTCGCGGCCGAGCGCGAACTCTCAGCCTACGGCCTACCTGAAGGGGCGATCCATAAGGAGCTCTACTGGCCAGCTGGCAAGCAGCCGACAGGCGCGACCGAAGCCTAAGGGCGCGAGGCGCGCAACTTCGCGAGGAAGAACTCCTCCAGACGATCAGCGCTGACGCGCTCCTGCTCCATGGTGTCGCGATCGCGCACTGTCACGGCGTTGTCATCCATGGAATCAACGTCAACGCAGATGCACCACGGCGTGCCGATCTCATCCTGCCGACGATAGAGCTTGCCGATTGCGGCGGTGTCGTCGTAGACGGCGGTGAACTCGCGCGAGAGGCCGTCGCGAATGCGGTGCGCCATCTCCACAAGGTCGTCGCGCTTCTTGAGGAGCGGTAGGACCGCCACCTTGTACGGCGCAAGCTCCGGGTGCAGCGAGAGGACGACGCGCTTCTCGTCGCGCACCACCTCTTCGCGATAGGCGTCGATCAGGAAGGTGAAGGCAGCCCGGTCTGCACCTGCCGCGGCCTCAACGACCCACGGGGTGAATGAGGTTTCGGTCGCTGGGTCGAAGTAGTCGAGGCTCTCGCCACTCTCGGCGGCGTGGCGTGAGAGGTCGAAGTCGCCACGGTTGTGGATCCCCTCGAGCTCCTTCCAGCCGAATGGGAAGCGGTACTCCACGTCAATGGCGCGCTTGGCGTAGTGGGCCAACTCGTCGGGGGCATGCTCGCGCATGCGCAGTCGCTCTGGCGAAACGCCATACGACTTGTACCACTCGAGTCGGCGTGGCAGCCACTCTTCAAACGCAGCGGTGGCCGCCTCGTCGGGGCGCACGAACATCTGGAGCTCCATCTGCTCAAACTCGCGCATGCGGAAGACGAAGTTTCCTGGGCTGATCTCATTGCGGAACGACTTGCCGATCTGGGCGATGCCGAACGGGATCTTCTTGCGCGACGAATCGCGCACGTTCTTGTGCTGCACATAGGCGCCCTGCGCCGTCTCTGGACGAAGGTAGATCACAGAGGCATCCTCTTCAACGGGGCCCATGAAGGTCTTGAACATCAGGTTGAAGCGGC
>QWRK01000061.1 GCA_003670455.1 Candidatus Aquidulcis sp.
CACACGGGCCAGCCGATGGAGAAGGTCGTCAAGGATACGGACCGCGACCTCTTCCTCTCGCCAGAGCAGGCGGTGGAGTACGGCATCATTGACGAGGTCTACAAGCTCCCTGCCATCGTCCCGCCTAAGGGGAAGTGAGGCGCGCCGCATGAGCGGAGGAGCTGGATCCGGAGAGTCGGGAGGCGGGAAGACGCGCGGCCCACGCAGCGCGGGTACAGGTTCGTATCGCTGCTCCTTCTGCCGTAAGACGCAGGAGCAGGTTCGTAAGTTGATCGCTGGCCAAGGCGTCTACATCTGCGACGAGTGCGTTGCGCTCTGCGCCGAGATCGCCACCGAGCAGTCACCATCAGCACCGCAGCGCAAGTCATTCGGCGGCGTTACGCCAACCCCGCGCATGATCCACGCAGCACTCAACGAGCATGTCGTGAGCCAGGAGCGCGCGAAGCGCTCACTCGCCGTGGGCGTGCACAACCACTACCAGCGAGTCGGCGCACCGAACATTGCCGACGGTGTGGAGATCGCCAAGTCGAACATCCTGCTCGTTGGCCCGACCGGTTCCGGCAAGACGCTCCTCGCGCAAACGCTTGCCCGATTCCTTGACGTGCCCTTCTGCATCGCCGATGCCACAAGCCTGACCGAAGCCGGCTACGTCGGTGAAGATGTCGAGAACATTCTGCTCCGCCTAATCCAGGCGGCCGATGGCGACATTGAGCGCGCGCAGCGCGGCATCATCTATATCGACGAGATCGACAAGATCACCCGCAAGTCCGACAACCCGTCGATCACGCGTGATGTCTCGGGCGAAGGGGTGCAGCAGGCGCTCCTCAAGATCATCGAGGGCACGGTGGCGAACGTGCCGCCACAGGGTGGTCGCAAGCATCCGCATCAGGAGTACCTGCAGATTGATACAACGAACATCCTCTTTATCTGCGGCGGCGCATTCGAAGGGCTCGAGAAGATCGTCTCGGATCGCGTTGGTCGACGCGGCATTGGCTTCGGCTCCGATACGCCAGCCAGCAAAGATGAGCGCACTCGTGTACTTGAGCAGCTCATGCCTGACGACCTGCTGCGCTACGGCCTGATCCCTGAGTTCATCGGGCGCCTGCCGATGATCGTTGCGCTTGATCCGTTGACGCTTGACGATCTCGTGGAGATTCTTGTTGCGCCGAAGAACGCGCTGGTGAAGCAGTACCAGCGCCTCTTCCAGATGCACAACGTGGATCTGCAGTTCACGCCTGCTGCCCTGCATGCGGTTGCCGAGAAGGCACTGCTGCGCAAGACCGGTGCTCGCGCGCTGCGTGCGGTTCTTGAGGATGCACTGCTCGCCACGATGTACGACCTGCCCGATCGACCCGACGTGCGTCGCTGTGTGGTGACCGAAGAGACGATTAGTGCCGGCGCGCTGCCGCTCATGCTCACCGAGCGCGAGATTGGCGTGAGTGAGCCTGCGGCACCGGTCCGACGCGCACCGCGCACGCGCACGGCCACCCCCCGCGCATCAGCGTGACGGCGGCACGCGAGCTCGGCCCCTCTTATAGCGCCGCTGAGGTAGAGCGCAGCGTTGCAGCCCGCTGGGCGGCAACCGATTACGGCAGCCCTGACGGACGCGAGACGCGCGATGCCGAGGGTCGCGAGTCACTCCCGCCATTCACGATCATCATGCCGCCACCCAACGTCACCGGCGGTTTGCATGTCGGTCACGCGCTCTTCGTGACGCTTGAAGATTTGATGGTGCGCCGCGCGCGGATGCAGGGGCGTGCAGCGCTCTGGCTCCCTGGTGTGGATCACGCCTCCATCGCCGCCCAGTACGTGCTCGATCGCATCGTGGAGAAGGAGGGGAGCAGTCGCGCCGATTTGGGTCGCGAGCGCTACCTCGAGCGCATGCACCGCTTCATGGACGAGACGCGGGACACCATCCTCGCGCAGTTCCAGCGCCTCGGCGCATCGGCCGACTGGAGCCGCACCCGCTTCACCATGGACGAGGTCTCGAGTCGAGCTGTGCGCACCGCCTTCGCAACGCTCTACGAGCGTGGCCTCGCCTATCGCGGCGAGGCGCTCGTCAACTGGTGCCCTGGCTGCAAGACGAGCGTCTCTGACCTTGAATCGGTTGCGACCGAAGAGCAGGGGAGCATCTGGGAGATCCGCTACCCACTAGAAGGGGGCGACGCCAACAGCGGCGTTGTTGTGGCAACGACACGACCAGAGACACTCCTTGGCGACACGGGCGTCGCGGTGCACCCTGACGATCCGCGCTACACCGCACTCGTTGGGAAGCGCGTGATGGTGCCGTTTGTGAACCGCGCCGTTCCAGTGGTTGCTGACGCCTTCGTTGAAATGAGCTTCGGCACGGGCGCAGTAAAGGTCACTCCGGCGCATGATCCGAACGACCGCGAGGTTGGCCTGCGGCACAACCTCCCAGCGCCAACCATTCTTGATGAGTCCGCGCGCATCGTTGCCGACGCCCCAACACCGTTCGCTGGGATGGATCGCTTCAAGGCGCGCAAGGCGATCGTCGCCGCGCTCGAGGAGCTTGGTCTCCTGGTTTCGGTCAAGCCGCATACGGCGAACCCGGCGCGCTGCCAGCGCAGCAACGACATCTTGGAGCCACGCCTGCGCACGCAGTGGTTCATTCGTGCAAAGCCGCTCGCCGAGAAGGCGCTTGCCGCAACCCGCTCTGGCGCAACGCAGATCGTGCCTGCGCACTTTGAGAAGACGTGGGAGCACTGGCTCACCGAGATTCGCGATTGGAACGTGAGCCGTCAGCTCTGGTGGGGGCACCGTATTCCCGCTTGGTACTGCGCCGATGGGCACATCACCGTGACCGATCGCGAAGAGGGACCAGTCGGCTGCGGCACCTGTGGCGCCGAGTCGAACACGCTGCAGCAGGAGAGCGACATCTTCGACACCTGGTTCAGCAGCGGCCTCTGGCCATTCAGCACACTTGGCTGGCCCGACAAGACGCCAGACCTCGCGCGCTACTACCCATCACAGGTGATGGAGACCGGGCACGACATTCTCTTCTTCTGGGTTGCGCGCATGATGATGCTCGGCATCGAGCTAATGGGTACACCGCCATTTGAAACCATCTATCTGCACGGCATGGTGCGCGACCCTGAGGGGCAGAAGATGTCAAAGACGAAAGGGAACGTCGTCGACCCACTCTCGGTAATTGATGAGATCGGCGCCGACGCGCTGCGCTTCGCACTCGTCTCAGGCACCGCACCAGGTGCTGACCAGCGGCTCTCGCCTGAGAAGTTGGAGAACGCACGCAACTTCATGAACAAGCTCTGGAACGCCGCACGCTATGTGCTTGGCGCGCGACCTGTTGAGGCAACCGGCGATCGGCCATCTGCTGCCGATGCGCATGCAGCGGCGGGGGAGTTCGGCACCTGGATGGCAACGCGGCTCAGCGCCGCAGTTGATGATGTCGACCGCTCGCTTGGCCAGTACGGCTTCTCCGAGGCGTCGCAGCGCATCTACGATGCGATCTGGGCGGAGTATTGCGACCAGGCGATTGAGATTGCCAAGGTGACACTCGCCGACGAGACGCGACCGGCAGCGGAGCGCACCGCCGTCTGGTGGACGCTCGTGGATGCGCTCGATGATCTCTTGCGCCTGCTGCACCCTATTGCGCCATTCATTACGGAAGGGATCTGGGAGGCGCTCCCACGACGTGCAAACGACCCAGGACTCTTGGCGACAGCGGCCTGGCCGGAACGACATGCGGCGGCGAGCAGCGCAACAAGCAGCATTGATCAGTGGCTGGACCTGGTGCGTGAGGTACGCGCGGCGCGCACCACTGCGAAGCTTGCCGCTGGTGCATGGATCCCACTCACCGTTGCAGCACCGCCGCAGCTTGCCGCATCGGGTGAAGGCCTGCGCTCCGCCATTGAGCGGCTGGCGCGCGTGCGCCCGCTCACCATTGCGGCCGCACTCCCGACCGAGGGCGAGGGTTTGTTCGTGGTGGCAGGTGCGCTCACCGCGCGACTGGCACCGCCGCAGGCCGATGCTGCAGCGCTTGATGCCGATCGCGCCCGGCGCGAGAAGGACCTCGCCGCGGCTCAGGCGCAACTCGCCGCCGCGGAGGCTCGCCTCGCAGATCCGTCGTTTACGGGGAAGGCGCCGGCCGCTGTGGTCGCAGGAGCGGAGCGCCGCGTTGCCGAGCTGCGCGATGAGATCGCCCGCTTGGAGCGAGGTTCGTAATGCCCTTCTACGACTATCTCTGCGCGAAGTGTGGTGCCACCGTTGAGGTGCTGCACGGCATTGACGAGCAGCAGGCTCGGACCCACGAAGAGTGTGGCGGGACGCTCGAGCGACAATTCTCTGCGGCGAGCGTGCACTTCAAGGGGAGCGGCTGGGCCAAACTCGATCGCCGCAGCGGTGGCTCGGGATCCTCAGATGCGCCTGCGAGCGCGCCAGCCCCAGCCCCAAAGAGCGACGCGAAGTAAGCGTTCTCCCTGATCGGGTAGGCTTCCTCGCAATGAGCATCAACGCCGACTCCTCGAAGACCCTCGCTGGAACCCCAGCGGCTGACGCGACCCCGGCGGTCTCAGAGCTCGACACCATCGTCTCGTTGGCGAAGCGCCGCGGCTTTGTCTACCCCAGCTCCGAGATCTACGGCGGCATCAACGCGGTGTGGGATTACGGCCCACTCGGCGTCGAACTGAAGAACAATGTGAAGCGCGCCTGGTGGCGCAGCGTGGTGCAGCAGCGCCACGAGGTTGTTGGACTCGACGCCGGCATCCTGATGCACCCGCAGGTGTGGAAGACGTCGGGCCACGTCGGCTCCTTCAGCGATCCACTCGTTGAGTGCACCGCCTGCAAGCGACGCTACCGCCTCGACGAACTCCCAGGGACGGGCGACCTCACCACCACGCAGCTCGCCGATGCCGAGATCGTTGCCAAGATGGGCCTGAAGTGCCCGGATTGTGAAGGCACGCTCACCGCGCCACGCCGCTTCAACCTGATGTTCAAGACCTTCATGGGCCCCGTTGAAGAGGATGCCTCTGTGATCTACCTTCGTCCAGAGACGGCGCAGGGCGCCTATGTGCAGCACAAGAACGTGCGCGATTCGTCGCG
>QWRK01000062.1 GCA_003670455.1 Candidatus Aquidulcis sp.
GCGAGATTGGCCCGCTGGCGTTGTAGCGCGAGCCGCGCCACGAAATGAGTGCCTCAAGGTGGTCGTCGTTGATGTACTCGTTGACGAGGTCAGCCGCCGACATTGGGAGCATGCGCAGAATCTCGCGACCATCGCCCTCTTCGAGGCCGGTGAACGGCGCGCGGAAGGCGAAGCCTGCGAGTAGTTCAGCGACCGACTTGCCGCCGTCAAGATCTGGCGGAATGCCGTCGAGGACCTTCTCAAAGTAAGCGCCGATACGTCGCATGCGGCCGTCGAGCTTCAGGTAGCCCGCAGCGACCTTCTCGCCGTTCGGACGAGTGGCGAGTTCGGCGGCGGTGCGCTTTGCATCGCGCCAGAGGGTAATGGCGGTGCCGTTCGTTGGGTGCGGCGCGAAGTTGCGCGCCTCTGGCTCTACGAGCTTCACCTTCCCCTGCAGGCCAAGGTCGCGGGCAACGCGCGGTCGGAAGCGACCCACGGTGTGCGCGAGCATTGGGGCACGAACGCCATCGACATCGCCCGTGAGCGCCATGCCGCCGAGCTCGGTGCGGGCTTCAACCAAGATGGTCTTCACGCCAGCGCGCGCGAGGTAGGCGGCGGCAACCAGGCCGTTGTGTCCGCCGCCAATCACCACCACGTCAGCGGTGGCGGCGGGCTTACCGGCGCGTGGGGCCTTCTGCACCTTTGGTGGCAGCTCGGCCTTGGTCGCGGCTGCGGGCTTCAGCGTCTTCGGGGCGGCCTTCGGTGCGGACTTCTTGGCGGCCATTACGCCTCCCCTCGCTTGCTCTTCAGAATCTCGAGTGCGGCGAGTCGGCCTGGGGCCGCCATGATGCCGCCGCCCGGGTGGGCCGAGGAGCTGGCGAGCCAGTAGTCGCGGATCGGTGTCTTGTAGCGCGACCAGCCGCTGACCGGTCGGTTGAAGGCCATCTGCTGCACCAGGATCTCGCCCTGGAAGATGTTCCCTTCGGTGAGGCCGATGGTGCGCTCGAGGTCGAGCGGGGTCATGATCTGGCGTCCCACGATCTTGTCGCGGAAGTCGGGGGCGAACTCAGAGATGGTGTCGACAACAAGATCGCCGAACTGCTCCTTGATGTTGTCCCAGCCGCCGTGCTCTGGCGCCAGCTTGTGCGGCGCGTACTGCACGAACGCGGTGGCGACGTGCTTCCCTGGAGGAGCCATTGATGGGTCGACCAGTGTTGGAATCAACATGTCGAGGAACGGGCGCTTGCTCGGGTGGCCGTGCTTCGCGTCGTCGTAGGCCCGCTCCATGTAGTCCGGGCTTGGCGAGATGCTGACGGTGCCCAGAAGGTGGCCGTTTCCTGGAGGGGCCGCCGAAAAGGTTGGCAGACCGTCGAGGGCAAAGTTCACCTTCGCCGAGCTGCCGCGGAACTTGAAGTTGCGAATCGCGGTTTCGAAATCCGTTGGAAGTGAGCCGGCAGGAAGCATGTCGAGGAAGGTGTGCTTCGCGTCGGCCGCCGACACGATCGTGTCGCCGTAGACCTCTTCGCCCGACTCCAGCACCACGCCGATCGCCTTGTCGCCGCGCAACAGCACCTGCTTCACTGGCGCGTCGGTGCGGGTGATGGCGCCGAACGACTGCGCGGCGCTCGCGATGGCCGCGGCGACGGCGCCGGTGCCGCCCTGCGGCAGTGCCCACTCGCGGAACGAGCCGTCGATCTCGCCGAAGTAGTGATGCAAGAAGACCATGCCGGTGCCCGGCGACTTGATCCCCAAGAACGTTCCGATGATTCCGGATGCCGACATGGTGCCGATGAGCGGCTCACCTTCGAACCAGCGGCGCAAGAAGTCGTAGGCGCTTCCCGTAATCAAATCGAGAAGCGCACCCTTGGTGCGCAGCGGCAAGTGACCGAAGTCCTTGGCGAGGCCAGCGTACTCGAGCCACTCCTTCGGATCGCCGTATGGGTCGGGGGCCGGCATGTCGATCGCCGGGCGAATGAAGCGTGTGATGTCGGTAACGGTCTGCTTGAAGTCGTCGTAGTTGTCGGCGTCGCGGTGCGACCACTTGCGAATCTCGCGCAGGGTGTCGGCGTGGTCGGTGCGGCGATCGAGGTAGCCATCCCAGTGCGGCGTGTAGGTGCCGACCGACGGCGCCATCTGCAGGCCGTGCTTCGCAAGGTCCAGCTCGCGAATCACCTGCGGGCGCAAGAGGCTGACCAGGTAGGAGGCGACAGAGAACTTGTAGCCCGGCACGGGCGACTCGGTGAGGGTGGCGCCACCCAAAACGGAGCGGCGCTCGAGGACGATGACCTTCAGTCCGGCCTTCGCGAGGTACGCCGCGGTAGTGAGGCCGTTATGCCCACCGCCTACAACGATCGCGTCGTACCGTTCTGCCACTGTTCCTCCCAATCTCGCCCCGAATCGCTAGGATGCGGGTGCGGGCAATGGTACCGCTTAGGCCGCTGAGAGAGAGGGAGGGACGCATGCCGCTCGAGACGCCGTTCCACTCCCGCACGGCAGAACTAAACCAGGCACGCCGCTGGCGCAACTGGTCGGGATTCTTCATCGCCGACTCCTATATGCCAGCGCACGACTTGGAATACCATGCGGTCCGATTCTCGGCCGCCCTCTTCGACATCACCCCAATGTGCAAGTACCGCCTGACCGGCCCTGACGCCGCCAAGCTGGTCGATCGCGTCATCACCCGCCGTGTTGATCGCATCAAGCCGATGAAGGTGATCTACACCCCGTGGTGCGATGAGACCGGCCGCGTGCTCGATGACGGGACCGTTGCGCTGCTCTCTGACGGCTCCTACTTCTGGACCGCCGCCGGGCCGCAGCACGGCTGGCTCGAGGCCGCCTCCGAAGGCCTGAACGTCACCATTGAAGACCAGACCGAAACGATCTGCGGACTCTCGCTGCAGGGGCCGCGCTCGCGCGATGTGCTCTCCGCCGCGGTCGGCCGCGACATGAGCGATCTCGGCTTCTTCGGCCGCGCCGACGTCACCATTGGCGGCGTCGCCGTGGGGCTCTCGCGCACCGGCTACTCCGGCGATCTCGGCTACGAGCTCTTCATGCCGTTCGGCACAGCGCTCCCCGTGTGGGATGCGCTGATCGCAGCAGGCGCGGCGCACACGCTGCGCGTTGCTGGGATGGAGGCGCTCGACGTGGCGCGACTTGAGGCGGGCCTGATCATGGCCGGCGTCGACTACTTCTCGTCGCGCACCGCACATCACCCGAGCCAGGCGGTGTCGCCGTACGAGATCGGCTTCGATCGACTCGTCGACCTCGACAAGCCATCGTTCATTGGCAAGCGCGCCCTTATGGATGAGGTCGCAGCAGGCGGCCCACCAGACCGACTCGTTGGCCTTGAGCTCGACCTGAATGTGTTCGAGAACGCCTACCTCGACCTTGGCTATCCGATTGAGCATCCGCTGCGCGCCTGGCGCAAGGTGATTCCGCTCACGCGCAAGGGCGACACGATTGGCCGCGCCACGAGCGGCACCTTCTCACCACTACTGAAGCGCTCCATTGCCCTCGGCCGCCTCCCAGCAAAGCACGCGGTACCGGGCACGATCGTTGGCTTGGAGTGGGCGATTGAAGAGACCCGCCACGAGATTCCTGCGACCGTGGTGCCGCTTCCGTTCCTCGACCTGCCGCGCAAGCGCAGCTAGGTCGCTGGGGCTAAAGCCGCGCCGCTCGCTCTAGAGGAATCCCCCACGCGCCACTAATGCGTTCTGCGGTCAGCACCTCTGCCGGTGTGCCATCGGCGGCGATCGTGCCATTCGAGACCAAGAGCACACGGCTGAATCCGTCGCGCACGATGTCAAGCTCGTGGAAGATCGCCACGATCGTGCGCTTCGTCTTCATGATCGTCTCATCGCCGGCGAGGCTGGTGAGCAGATCGGCAATCTCCATGCGGTGACGGAGGTCCAGGTGCGCAGTTGGTTCGTCGAGGGCGAGGATCGGCGTCTCTTGCGCGAGACCCAACGCGATTGCCGCAAGCTGTCGCTCACCGGCGCTCAAGGTGCGCACGTCACGGTGCTGCAGGTGTGTTGCGCCAACGCGTTCGATTGCCGCAGTGGCGCGCTCGCGATCATGTGCACTTGGACCAGCAGGGCCGCGACCGTGTGGGATTCTCCCTAGGGCGACAAGATCTTCGACGCGCGTGGCGAATGGCAGCGTGATGTCGGAGCTGACGACGGCAATGGATCGAGCAATCGTTTCGCGTGAGAGATTGTGAATCGGCTCAGTGCAAAGAATGACTTCGCCGTTTGTTGCCGGTACCGCGCCGCTTAGTGCACGCATGAGCGTGGTCTTACCCGCACCGTTTGGCCCCACAATGGCGACACGTTCGCCTGGGCCAATGCTGAGTGAAACGTTGCGTAGGATGGTGGTGCCACCAAGGTCGACCTGCAGGTTATGTGCGCCGAGCAGTTCGTAGGGAGCGGTCTCGTTGTTGCTCATAGGGCGTACCCCGCGCGGGCGCGGTGCAGCAGCCAGAGCAGGAACGGCGCGCCGATCAGGGCGGTGATCACGCCAACGGGGACGCCGATGGTGCGGGCAACGGTATCGGCAAGGAGCAGGAGGAGTGCGCCGCCGATTGCGGAGAGTGGCAGCACGGCACGCGGGTCGGAGCCAACGGCAAGGCGGGCAAGGTGCGGCACCACGAGACCAACGAACCCGACGAGGCCGGCGAGGGCAACGGCAGAGGCTGTGGCGAGGGTGGCGAGCGCCACGGCGACGCGGCGTTCGCGGCGCACGTCGATGCCCAGGTGCGTTGCCGCCTCGTCACCGAGCAAGAAAGCCGCGAGTGCACGACCGCGACGAGCGAGGAGGAGCGTGGCGAGGGCGATTGGGAGTGCGGCGGCGGCGAGTCGTGGCCAGGTGACACCGTCGAGACCGCCAAGTAAGAAACCGAAGATGGCGCGCAGGTTCGCACCACTTGCGAGCATCACGAGCGAGAGCGCTGCGGCGAGCAGTGAGGCGACGGCGTAGCCGACGAGCAACACACTGGCGATGCGCTCTTCGCCACTGCCGATACCAGCGATGC
>QWRK01000007.1 GCA_003670455.1 Candidatus Aquidulcis sp.
GCGATTCGGCACCTTGAAGGCGACACAGCGTGACGAGTTCTTGCGCCGCTGGGTGCAGCATCCGGTGCCAATGCTCCGTAGCGGCGCCGCCGTCTTCCGCAAACTTCTCTCCTTCATCGCCTACTCTGATGCCGACGAACCGGCCGATGATCTCGTGCGCGCCCGACTGAGCGCCCTCGGCTACAACCCAACGCCAAACCCAACGACTGCCAACGTCACACAGATCACTGCGTTTGATCCGGGGACTGCGGAGCGCATCGCCGTCGACGTCTTGGTGATTGGCTCGGGAGCTGGCGGCGGGAGCATTGCACGTGACCTATCGGCCGCAGGTCGCGAAGTGCTCGTTATTGAGGCGGGTGGCCTGTACACCGAAGCAACCTTCCCAACGAAAGAACGCGACGCCTACGAGCGCCTCTATCTCGACTCAGGCTTCACCGCCACTGCCGATGCGCACATCGCGATCCTCGCCGGCGGCACCGTTGGTGGCGGCACCACCGTGAACTGGATGACCGCTATTCCTATCCCTGAGCCGGTGCGCGAGGAGTGGGAGGGGGAACACGGCGTTACCGGTGCCAGCGGGCGTGAGTTTGCTGGTGACCTCGACGCGGTACTCAAGGAGATTGGCGCAAAGGACTCCCAGAATGTGCCACTGAAAGACGAGGCAATCATTCGCGGCGCCGAGAAGCTCGGCTGGAGCAGCGAGCGCATTCAGATGAACCGCGCTGAGTGCAGCGACTGCGGGACCTGCCCGTTCGGCTGCAAGGTCGGATCGAAGCAGTCCTCTCTTCGACTTCATTTGGCGCAGGCGGTCGCCAACGGCGCCCGCATCTTGCCCGACTGCAAGGCGGAGCGACTGGTGTTTGAAAACGGCGCCGTGACCGGTGCGATCACCACCCTCGGTACCCGCGCAGGAACACCGCGAACGCTGGAGATCGTCGCCAAGACGGTCGTCGTCTCTGGTGGCGCACTCCGCACGCCAGTGCTGCTGCAGCGCAGCGGGCTCACGCATCCCGCTATCGGCAAGAACCTTCGACTCCATCCGGTCAGCCTGGTTGCCGGCGTCTTTGATGAGCCGGTTGAGATGTGGCGCGGCACGATGCAGGCGGCGAAGAGCTCACGATTCATTGACCCAGACGAAGAGCGCAACGGCTACATCATTGAGAGTGCGCCCGGCCACCCTGGACTGCTCGCCCTCGGTATTCCATGGAGCTCGCGCGCCGAACATGAGCGCCTCATGAAGTTGGGTCGCTTCATCGCCCCCTTCTTGGCAATCGTGAAAGACGATGCTGGCGGCACCGTTACGGCGAGCCGCGCTGGCTTTGCCGAGATCAACTACCGCACCACGCCACGAGACGAGCGCGGACTGCGCCACGCACTTCGGTCGATGTCTCGCATCGCCGAAGCGGCTGGGGCGAGCGAGATCATTGCCGCCGGTTCGCCGCCAATGAGCTGGCGCCGCAGCGAAGGGAGCGAGGCACTAGAGGTCTACCTGCGCCGACTCCACCGCTTCGACTTCGCCCCAAACCGCGGCACCGTCTTCTCTGCACACCAGATGGGCACAGCACGAATGGGCTCCGACGCGCGAGATCACGTGTGTGATCCGTGGGGCCGTGTTCGCTCTACCGCACGACCCCGCCAGAGCGATCCGCACGGTGGGCTGATCAAAAACCTCTACGTGGCCGACGGCTCGCTCTTCCCAACGGCGCTCGGCGTGAATCCGATGGTCACGATCTTGGCGGTCGCGAAGCGGGTCTCGCGCGCGATCATTGCCGACACGCGCGCATAACTGCACACCGCAGAGGCTAGTAGCGGGGCTGCTTCCCTAGGGTACTTTCACCGTTGGCTTGCTAAACCAGAGCAGAGACGAGGTAGGGATTGCGGCCGTAACCCGTACCCGAAGATAGGAGCCTCGATCGGCTACCTTGAGTGTGTAGAGTGATTTCGTTGCCCCGGTGATGATCGTGCACCTTGCTGGCAGCGTCGTAGATGCACTCTGCGTTGCGGTGCTACATCGGAACCACTGATACGAATACTTTGGTGTTGGCCCGTATGACCATGCACCACTCGTCGCGGAGAGCACCTGGCCAACCCCTGTAGTTCCTGAAATTGTTGGAGCTGTCACACGCGTCAGCTGCGCGAGCCACAGATTCACCTTGCTGGGTCGGGCCAGAATGAATCCGCTCGCAGCAACCTGTGCCGCCTTCGAAGTGGCTGGAGAAGTTTCGTCTTTGGTATCACTCGCAATCTTGGGGGCGAGGGTGGCGTGAAGCGTAGCCGCCGTTGAGGCGAGGCCCAGTGTGCTCGCTCTATCTCGGACATCACGAAGTGCCTGTACATAAAGGGCCCGGCATGTACTTACTACCAGGCACTGCGTGAAGAGCAGACCGCCGATCGGTTGTCCGAAACTGTAGGGGGCTCGTTTCTCCACGCCGCCCCCAAAAATCTGATCTACCCCCCAGGGCAACATCTGAAACCGTCCATTGCTATCGCTGTGCAGGTAGTAGTTGCTGATTGACGACCCTGTATAGCCATCCCAGTTGCCAATGTATCGATCGACTGCCCAATATCGTGTCATCTGCTGCAGATCCGCTACCGCGCTCACGCGCGCATACCAGCTCGACGCAGGCGCTTGTGATGCGGCGATCAACTCTTGAAGATCCGCACGATTGATGGCTGATCCCACATCAACCTGGTAGTGCGCATCGTTCGCGTTCAACGGATTCCCCTCCGACCCAAGTCTCCCTTCGTAGAGGTGGGTTGTGCCGCCACCGCTGCTCCGCTTCTCTAGGGCAATCTTGTCGATCGACTCAACATTGAGATAGAGGCCATACGACGCCCCGTTGATCCAAACCTCGGCATAGCCAGTTCGCGGCGCTGCGATGCCCATCTCTCGGAAGAGGGTGTATCCAATCGCCTCATTGACCTTTGAGGGATCCTGGATCATGTTGTTGAGCGTCATTCGCTTGATCCCAAATGCCCGCTGCAGCTCGTTAGGAAACTCCAAGCGGAGTGCGGCCTTCTGGGGGAGCGATCTGTACGAGCCAACACCCTTCAGTCGCATTTTGATGTCCCACGCCCCGAACCCAGAGGTGCCGCCGTACACCGTGCTGCCCATCGTCAATTTGAACGTAGCGTCGACGTAGCCCTCAACGCCAATAGCGCTCAAGTCTGTGCTTGTATTGAGATCGATGCGTACGATTCGCGAGGTTTGATACAGGGTCGCGGCGGGATCGCCCGTGGCTGGCGTAAGTGCCATCGCTGAGCCTGGGGCGAGCGAGCCGAGAAGTAGTGCGAGTAGGGCGAGTGTGCTGAAGCGCCGGATACGGTTCGTCATGCTGAGGTTGCGGTTCGCACGACGCGGTCAACCCAGGGTGATTTCAGCGCTCGAGTCCAGCGATTCGACGGTAGTGTTGGGTCCATAGCGGCGAGGCTTGTGCCGAATTTGGAGAGCTTGACTGGACGGAAGCCCATCCTCCAGAGCGCACGATCGGCCACGGTAGGTGCCAGCCGAGACTTTGATTCAATGATGGCGAACTCATTCAGGGTGATGCTCTCTCCCGCCGGCGTGGTCGCTGAGAATCCAGTGTCAATCGTCAACCGTGCATCACCTGGCAGAAGCAGGGTGGAGCGCTGATAGATTGTGGTGAGCGTCGGGGCTAGAGCGGATTCATGCCCTGGCCCAAGAACCTCTGCGATGAATTCTCGCGCGGGGCCATTGAGTTGACCGCTCGCGTTTGCTGGGTAGTCCAAGCGGCTCTTCGTCGTTCGGCCCCGGGAACCGCGCAGCTTCACTTCAAGCATGCAGTCTCCAGAATTGACATACGTTCTCGTACGAACCTTGAACGCGTGGCGGCGGCGGCGGGCGGACGCTAAGTACGATTGCCCAGCGGGTGTATCGAAATAGACCGACTCATACCTGAACGAGCGCTCGTCGTTAATCTGGAGCGCGCGTGCGTCACCAGAGATCGCTGCCACAAGCGACGCTGCAACGCTTACAGGAACCAGGTATTTACGCTCCCGTCGCGAGAAGAGCGCGGCATCGCTTTGAAGACCGCTGAGCTGAACGGAGGGGAGTGCTCCAATCACCGCATCAAGCGCGGCCTGCTCGGTCAAGCGCCGTGCTCCCGCCCTGTGCTGGTGCGCTGTTCATAGCGGACCTCAACCATTGTTGAATCCTCAATGAGGTCGGTCCGGCGGACGCGAATTTGATGCACGGTTGCTCCGAGCAGCTCCTCAAGGCGGGCCCGCAGCAGCGGTTCGCTGGTGATTGCTTCATCTAGCATGATGACTTGCACCCGGTAGCGCCCGAAGAGACGAGGGTGGTCCCCGATCGTCAGGCCGACCAGAACCAGCCCCATGAGCACGGCACTGATCCAGATTGGGGTGATTGGCAGAGCGCCGATCAGACCCAGCGTCATCGCAGCGAGGTAGTAGGCAATCTCTTGCTGATCGAGCTCCGCCGAACGAAGTCGCAACAGCGAGAGGACGGCAAAGAGGCCGAAGCCAATGCTGATCGTCGTCTCCTCTGCGACAAGGGCACTCGTCACCGCGATGAGGCCCATGTTGATCATGAGGTAGGCGACAACAAGATCGCGGCGGCGATGGCGCGGGAAATACAAAACAAACACAAGAATTGAGATGGCGACGAGATCCATACCGATGCCAATGAGGTTCACAATGTCGCAGATCCTAGCATGAATAGGCTAGGATTCCTCCATGAAAGCGGTCACAACATCAATTCGGACAACCCTGATCTCTACCGCAATCACAATCATCATGCTCTTTGGCGCAGCCCCCGTTGCCGCATACACCCCCCCGTCAAACGATGATGCGGCTTGGCTCTACAAGCCATCAACGGTAGCCATGGTCGACCTGCAGCTTCCCCAATCATCCATTGATGCGCTCTGGGCAGATGCCCGAACCTATGTGCCTGGCACCTTCAGGCTTACCTCCGGAAGTAGGAGCTTCGGTCCATGGGCCGTTGAGGTGCGACTGAAGGGGCGCTGGGGATCTGGCTATGGCCTTGATGGCAAGGCAGCGTTCAAGATCAAATTCCCCAACTCACGGCAACGGGTCGGCGGAATGGAGAAGCTCACGCTGAACAATATGGTGCAAGACGGGTCATACATCACTGAGACAATCTCGTACGAACTCTTCCGTGGGATGGGAGTCCCTGCGCCGAGAACGGGGTATGCCGTTGTCACCCTGAATGGTCTGGACTACGGCTTGCACCTCAATGTTGAAACGCCAGACGACCGCATGTTCAGCAGATGGTTCCCGAACGAAGACACGAAACATCTCTACGAGGGCAGCTACGGCTGTTGCTACAACTGGCAAGATCCATACAGCGACGAGCACTTTGACGTTGACGAGGGTGACCGAGCAGATAGAAGTGATCTCGCTGCACTTCTCAACACGCTCAGTTTAGAAGGGCTCGCCTGGCGCCAAGCGGTGGAGAAGATCGCAGACCTTCGCGCACTCACCGCGATGTGGGCTGTCGAGCTGTACGTTGGCCATTGGGATGGATATGCGTGGACGGTAAACAACTACTTCATTCACAACACCAAACGCAATCGCATCACGATGCACCCATGGGGCTTAGACCAGACGCTAGGGGCGAGCGGGCCCCTCCCCTTTTCCGGGCCAGGCTGGGGGAATCTGCTTGACCGGTGCCTCACCGACGTGGTCTGCAGTGGCTACTTCTCAGAGGCCGTATTGGCGACGCGCGATAAAGCACGTGCGCTCGCCTTAGACGAGCGGACCATGACTGTGTTCGCGGCGATCAGCCCCTACATTGAAGCCGACACCAGGGGTTATGGACTCGCCTCTGCAACGTGGTGGCGCGACCGCACCGTAGAATTCTTGCAAAATCGCCCATCGGATGTGGATGCGTGGTACCTCCCAGTTAGCTCACCAGTCAACTTGGCAATCTCCCCCGGGGCAGCATCTGCGCGCCTCTCGTGGGGCGCACCTGAGCTAGCGGATGGAGTGGTCTCTGGCGGATACCTCATTCAGTACAAGAGGTCGCGAGATAGAACTTGGAGGGCGCTGGAGATATTGGATCCGAGCGCTACGAGCACACTTGTTTCCGGACTCGCCTCCGGTCGGTACGAATTTAGGGTGTCAACAATTTCTTCAAGGGGGGCCTCGGCAGCAACGAAGACCGTTACGGCGTGGCTAAGCCCAGCGAGACGAGGGGGCCACTTCATTTCGTCTGCCCCAACGTCGCCTGTGGGACGGTGATGAGGTAGGGGTGGAGCGGGAGACGAGGCTCGAACTCGCGACATCTTGCTTGGAAGGCAAGTGCTCTACCAACTGAGCTACTCCCGCGCGAGACACACAATAGCAAGGAGGCGGCATGCAGGGATACGGCGAGCGTGAAGGGGTGTGGATTGGGCTCCTCATCGGTGGCGTGGCGCTTGGGCTCTTGCTCGCCCTCCTGATTACCGCCGTCAGCCTCGCCGAATGTGACCAGCGCTACGGCGCGATCGAACGTTGGAACGCTGACCCGGGCCCACGCTATCAAGATGTCTACCCAGCGGAGTTTGCGGCGTGGGTACGAGAGTGTCGCGACTAGGCCTCTGTCACTGACTCGACTGGCTTCGCGCGGCGCAGAGCGCGCAGGCGATTGATTCGGTCAACGAGCGGCGGATGTGTTGCCAGGAAGCCGGCTGACCGCTCTTCAAAGTGTTTCACCGGATTGATGATGTACATGTGCGCCGTGGCCTTGGTCGCAACCTCTAGGACCTCCTTGTCGCCGGCCAACTTCGCCAGTGCGCGCTCCAGCCCAGCAGGGTTACGGGTCAGCTCGACACCCGAAGCGTCAGCCAGGTATTCGCGTTGGCGGGAAACGGCGAGCTGCACCAGCCGCGCGGCAATCGGCGCAAGGATGGCCAGCACGATTGTGAGGATGATGAAGATCACCTGAATCGCACCACCCCCGTTGCGATCGTTGTCACGCTGGCGTCCGCCACCCCAGAAGGCCCAGCGCATCACCAGGTCGCTCAGCAGGGCGAGTGACCCAACTAGCGCCGCGACGAGGAGGCCGTATCGAATGTCAAAGTTCCGAACATGTGAGAGCTCGTGGGCGACCACGCCGCTCATCTCTTCACGGTCGAGGGTGCGCATGAGCCCTTCGGTGACGGCGATGCTGGCGTGCTCTGGATCGCGCCCCGTGGCGAATGCGTTCAGTGCCGTGTCTTCAATCGTGTACACCTTCGGCTTCGGCATGTTCGCGGCGAGACAAAGCTCGTTCACGATGTTGTCGAGTTCGCGCTCCTCTCGGCCGGCTGAAGGGTCAAGCTCTTTGGCACCCGCCGCGGCAAGGACCGCCTTGTCACCGCTGAAATATGCGCCGAGTGTCAAGAAGAAGCCCAGGACGAAGGCGCCGAGGGCAAAGGGGATGCCGCCATCGACGCTGCCACTCAACGCGATCCCTGCACTCGCCCCGAAGGCGGCGAGGATCGCCACCACAATCAGGACAAGGACGAGCGACTTCCGTCGATTCTCGGCCGCAAGGTCGTAGAAGGTAGCCATCGCGTCGACCGGTGCCGACTAGGAGAGGTTGACCTTCGGAACGGCCTCCTCGGAGTCAGGGGCGTCAAAGAAGTCGCGCTTGGCGAATCCGAACGCACTCGCAAAGAGCAGGCCTGGGAAGGTCTGCACTGCGTTGTTGTATGAGAGGACCGTTGCGTTGTAGTGCTGTCGGCTGAACCCAATCTGATTCTCGGTTGCGGTCAACTGCTCCTGCAACTGAATCACATTCTCATTCGACTTCAGAGTTGGGTATGCCTCGACGTTGGCGAAGAGGGTGCGCAGCGAACTGGTCAGCATGTTGTCAGCCTTCGCCTGCGCCGCAGTGTCGCCAGACTCACCGGCGTTCACAGCAGCAGCGCGCGCCTTGGTGACGCTCTCAAGAACGCCCTTCTCGAAGCCCATCTGCCCCTTGACTGCATCAACAAGATTTGGAATCAGGTCGTAGCGGCGCTTGAGCTGCACCTGAATTTGACCGAGTGCCTCGTCGACACGGTTGCGTCCATTCACGAGCCCGTTAAAGGCAGAGATCCCAACGAGTGCGAGTACACCAACGATCACCAGAACCGGTAGTAGTCCTTCCATGGCATCCCCCTTTACTTCACGTGTGGCGGCATGTGTCGCCTCTGATCAGTATACGACCCTGGCCCGCACGAACTCCGGGTCGTTTGACGACCCCCCGGGGGGTAGGCGTAGGCTGGCTAGAGCAACTGGGTTGAGCCCTCGGAGGTCTCCCCTGGTGCGGGTGCAGCCCGGCTTCCTGGGCCCCCGCGTGAAAGGCACTGAACGATGAACGTTCTCGTAGTTGGAACTGGCACGGTCGGCGAGGCGATCGCCCACCTCATCAAAGGAAAGAAGTGGCTCGGCACCCTCACCCTTGCGGACTACTCCCTCGACCGTGCGCGCACGGTCGCTGACGCAGTTGGCGCTGGATACAAGGTTGCCCAGGTTGACGCAGGGAACGCCGCTCAGCTGAAGGAGCTCATTGCGAGCTCCAAGGCGGATCTCGTCTTGAACGCGGTTGACCCTCGCTTCGTCCCAGCCGTCTTCGACGCCGCCCTCGAGGCCGGTGTGCACTACATCGACATGGCAACCAGCCTCTCGATTCCCGACGCTGCAAATCCGTACACCGTTCCCGGGTTGATGCTCGGCGCGCACCAAGAGGAGCGCAAGAAGCTCTGGGAAGATCGCGGCAAGTTGGCCCTCATTGGCATGGGGATGGATCCAGGCCTCTCCAACATCTTCGCCGCCTACGCGAAGAAGTGGACCTTTGACGACATCTCTGCAGTGCACGTGCGCGACGGTGGCGACCTGCGCATTGAGGGCTACCCGTTTGCGACCGTCTTCAGCCTCTGGACCGTCATCGAAGAGTGCCTGAACCCGCCGATCGTCTGGCGCAACGGCAAGATCGAGGTGCGCGAGCCATTCAGTGAGCCAGAGGACTTCGTCTTCCCTGAGGGCGTTGGCCCGGTCATGTGCGTCAATGTTGAGCATGAAGAGGTGATTCAGCTGCCACGCAGCATGAAGGCCGACGTGATCACGTTTAAGTACGCGCTCGGCGCCGACTTCATTGAGACGCTGCAGTTGCTGCACCGCCTCGGCCTTGACGGCAAGAACCCAATCAACGTGAAGGGCGTCCAGGTTGCCCCGCGCGACGTGATCGCTGCCCTCTCGCCTGACCCATCGACGCTCGGCAACAGCATGGTCGGTCGCGCGATTGTAGGAACGCTCGTTAGCGGCACCAAGGATGGCCGCCCGCGCGAAACGTTCCACTATCAGGTGTGCGATGCAGCGGAGACGATGGGTCGCTACAACTTGCAGCCAGTCGCCTGGCAGACCGGCGTGATGCCCGTCATGGCCATGGAGCTGATCGCCGAGGGCGTCTGGGGTGGTGCCGGCGTCAAGTCGCCCGACATGATGGATCCAGATCCCTTCCTCGACATCTGCGAGGACTACGACGTCACGGTGAAGCTGGAGCATCGCCTCCCTGGTCGATCGATCCTGCCTGCAACGGAGCAGCCGCCAGTTGGCGCCAAGTCGGTCACGGTGAAGGGCTCGTCGAGCCCAACCGATACGGCCTACTCGGCGGCGGCAACCGCAGCACTCTCCGCACCAGTTTCGTACCCAGAGACCGATGCCGAGCGGCAGGGGCGCGGCGGGCGCTAGAATCCGCCCGTGCCACGAGCCGTTGTACGGCGGAGTGGCCAATTGGGGGGAGGAGACGAAGTGATGACGAGCTCCGTCGTGCTGCGCACGCTACCGACACCTGATTCATTCCGCGTCCCACCGCGCCTTGAGGGACTGCGCCGCGTCTCGTACAACCTCTGGTGGTCGTGGCACCCCGAGGCTCGCGCCCTCTTCCGCCGCATTCATCCAGGGCGCTGGATTGCGACGCGCAATCCCGTCGCGATCTGCTCTGGCCCAATTGACTGGGAGCCGCTCCTTGAGGATCCAAAGTTCCTGACCCAGGTTGACGAGGTCGTTGCTGCGTTCGACAACTACATGGCTGGTGGAAGCGACCACTGGTTCCCCCGCACGCACGGAGCTGACCTGACCAACCCGATTGCCTACTTCTGTGCCGAGTTCGGATGGCACGAGAGCCTCACCCTCTACTCCGGTGGTCTCGGCATCTTGGCCGGCGACCATATGAAGGCCGCCTCAGATATGGCCCTCCCGCTCGTTGGCGTTGGACTCCTCTACCGGCGCGGATATTTCCGACAGACCATTGATGCCGATGGGCATCAGGAGCATGCCTACCCTGAGATTGATCTCTCGTTGCTGCCCCTCGCGCGCGCCGCTGGAGTAAACGGTGAGCAGCTCGTTGTCTCAATTCCGCTCGGTGACCGACGCGTCTCGGCGGCGGTATGGGTTGCGCAGATTGGTCGCGTCCCCGTGCTCCTCCTCGACACCGACATCCCTGCCAACAGTGAGGCCGATCGCCCGATCACCCACATCTTGTATGTGCGTGGCCGCGAGATGCGCCTGCACCAAGAGATGGTGCTCGGCGTCGGCGGCATCCGCGCCCTGCGCGCACTCGGCGTTGATCCATCGGTCTACCACCTGAACGAAGGCCACTCGGCCCTGAACCTTGTGGAGCGCACGCGTGAGTTCGTTGCCGCGGGCGAAACGCTTGAGAGCGCGCTCGAGCACGTCAAGCGCCACACGGTCTTTACGATTCACACCCCCGTCTCAGCCGGCAATGAGAAGTTCGGCGTTGACCTGGTGAAGCGTGTCGTTGGCCCTCTCTGTGATGGCACCGGCGAAGCCGATGCCGGTGGGGTGCCGCTGCAGCGCATGCTGGATCTCGCCGTTGGTGCCGAAGGGGACCTTGGTGCCTTCGACATGACCGCCCTCTCACTACGACTGAGCGTTGGGGCGAACGCTGTGAGCAAGCTGCATGCCGAGACAGCGAATGCGACCTGGTCGCCAGTCATCACCAACAAGATTCTCGGGATCACAAACGGTGTGCACATGCCGACATGGGCGGGGCGTGAGACACGCGCCGTCTATGAGCAGTTCCTGAACGCCGATCTTGATCGACTAGATACCGATGGCCCAGAGGCGGCGGGATTCTGGGAGCGCCTCGGCAGCGTTGATTCACGCGCCTGGTGGGACGCACACACGCGACAGAAAGTTGCGCTCGGTGAATTCTTGCGCAGCTCTATTCGCCGACAGCTCGGCCGCCACGGTGAGGCACCCGGCGCCCTTCGCGAAGCGGATCACTTCTTCGACCCCAACGTTCTGACGATTGGCTTTGCGCGTCGCTTTGCGACCTACAAGCGCGCCAATCTCCTCTTCACCGATATCGAGCGCCTCACCCGCATTTTGAGCAACAGTGATCGACCGGTACAGATCGTCTTCGCTGGAAAGGCACACCCAGCCGACCGCGCTGGCCAAGAGGTCATTCGCGACATCTGGGAGAAGAGCCGCACCGACGCCTTCCGCGGGCGCATCTTCGTCATGGAGGATTACGACATGCGCACGGCGCGCTATCTCGTTGCCGGCTGCGATGTATGGCTCAACACGCCGCGACGACCACTGGAGGCATCGGGCACCTCAGGGATGAAGGCCTCAGCAAATGGCGCCGTGAACGTCTCGATCCTTGACGGGTGGTGGGATGAGGGGTACACGGGCACCAACGGATTTGCGATCGGCGACACCTCCATCAACCCAGACGACGCAGCGCAGGATGCAGCTGATGCGGAGAGCCTCTATCGCATCCTTGAGAACGAAGTGGTGCCGCGCTACTACGATCGTGGCGCCGATGGCCTCCCTGCCGCCTGGCTCGACCTGGCGCGTGCCTCGATCGGCAGCACGCTGTGGCGCTTCAGCACCACCCGCATGCTCCACGAGTACTGCGAGCAGCTCTACCTTCCCGCCGCCACCCCACAAACGGGGTCCCACCGCTAACCTCTCCCCATGAGTAGCAGCAGCGCACCCCGTCGGATCTCGCTCGCGCTCACCCTGCACAACCATCAGCCGGTCGGCAACTTCGGCTGGGTCTTTGATGAAATCTACGAGAAGGCCTACCTGCCGATGATTGAGGCGCTCGAGCGCCACCCGAAGGTTCGACTCTCGCTGCACTACACGGGTCCGCTCCTTGAGTGGTTCGCCGCGGCCCATCCAGAGTTCTTGACGCGCGTGCGCGCACTCGTCGAGCGCGGCCAGGTCGAGATCGTTGGTGGCGGACTCTACGAGCCAATCCTCGCCTCGCTCCCGGCCGCCGATCGTGTCGCGCAACTACGACGCATGCGCGAGCGCATCAAGGAGCTCGTTGGCGTGGCCCCACAAGGAGCCTGGCTCGCCGAGCGCGTCTGGGAGCCATCACTCCCAGCGGCACTGCACGATGGTGGCTATCGCTGGACGATCCTCGACGATGCGCACTTCCGCGCCGCTGCCATTCCTGAGGATGCACTCTGGGGCGCCTACCTCACAGAAGATGAGGGGAAGCCACTTACCGTCTTCGGCACAGAACAGGGCCTGCGCTATCGCATCCCCTTTGGCTCCGTTGAGAGCGTGATTGAGTACCTGCGCGAACACGCCACGCCTGAGGGCGAGCGCATCGGCACGATGGGCGACGACGGCGAGAAGTTCGGCTCGTGGCCAACCACCTGGGATCACTGCTGGGGCGACGGTCAGTGGGTCGAGAAGTTCTTCACTGCACTCGAGAAGAACGCCGATTGGCTCGCCACCACCACGCCATCGCGCTGGCTCGATGAGCGCGGACCAATTGGCCGTGTGTATCTACCAACTTCGTCGTACGCCGAGATGGGCGACTGGGTCTTGCCGCCAGACGAGTCGCAGATCTTTGGGCCGATGTTGCACGCGGCGCAAGACGCGAAGAGCCCAGAGGCGCGCTACCTGCGCGGAGGCTTCTGGCGCAACTTCCAGGTGAAGTACAGCGAGATCAACGACCTGCATAAGCAGATGCTGCGCACCAGCGCCAAGGTGGCCGCCATGCCGGCTGGAGCCGAGAAGCTCGCCGCCGAGGATCACCTGCACCGCGGCCAGTCGAATGACTGCTATTGGCATGGGCTCTTTGGAGGGGTGTACATCACCCACATGCGCCTCGCCACCTTCGAGCACCTCATCGCCGCCGAAGATATCGCCGACGGCACCTACCGCCGTACGAACGCAGGAGCAGCGCTGCCGGCTCTCCTTACCGATCTCGACCTTGATGGCACCGATGAACTGCAGCTCGCTAACGCTGGGGCGCGACTACAGATCGACCCGGCCGAGGGTGGCGCGATCACCTCGTTCGATCTGCGCGCTCCACACCACGCCCTCCTCGCAGTGATGCGTCGGCGCCCCGAGGCGTATCACGAGAAGCTGCGCGCCCATGCCAAGGCCGAAGCGGCCGGAACAGCGGCGAGCGCGGCGAGCGAGAGTGGTGGCGTGGCGTCAATTCACGACATCGTCTCGGTGAAAGAGCCAGGCCTCGCGGCAAAGCTGCAGTACGACGACTACGAGCGGCGCTCCGCCCTGTTGCGCCTCTACCCTGCTGGCACGAGCGGTCGCGCGATTGCCGACGGCGCCGCGAAAGCAATCGGCACCTTTACCTCGACACCGTGGGTGCTGACGGCGCATGACGATCGCAGCGCAACGCTCACCGCCACGCAGCAGATTGGCGGCACGACCATTGCGGCGACGCGAACGATTCGGCTGGCGGGGGGTCGCATGGATCCAACGCTTGCTGTGGAGACCACCCTTGCCCACATCGGCGGCCCAGCCCTCAGTGCCGTCCTCGATGAAGAGTGGAACTTGATGCTCCTCGGTGGCGGTGGTAACCCTGCGGCGCACTGGACGGCGGCTGGCGTGCGCAGTGCGCATGATGCCCCTGGCAAGGCAGAGGCCGGCACGTCACTCCTCTCCGGGAACGACTACCTCGGGATTGCAGTTACCACCATCACTTCGCCAGAGACTGCGGCCGCATGGACGCCCATTGAAACGATCTCCAATTCCGAAGGCGGATTTGAGCGCGTCTATCAGGGAAGCTCGCTCCATCTAGTGCGCGGAATTGAGATTCTCCCTGGCGCCACGATCACCGTGCGCACAGAGCATGCCTGCGGTCTGAGCCGCGACATCACCGCAGAGGAGGGGCTCCCCTCCTAATCGAGTTACTCGGCGAGGCCGAGGAGCCGCTCAAGGAGCGGGATCGGTGGCGTGCCATGCGAGAGCACTGCCCGAAGATGCTTCGGTCGCGAGAAGCCTGGCGTCTCCACACGGTTCCCTGGCAGGTCTGCGCCGTCAACATGTGCAACTGGCCCACCAGCTGCGCGTCGCGCACGATCCTCAACCTCCCAGCACCCCATGGAGCCCACGAAGTAGGTCGGCAGCTGCGTAGAGGTGAGACGCGCACGCAGATACTTCGCCTTTGCCTCCGCCTCCTCTTGCCAGCTCTGGTTAACCATCAAGTTGAGTGCCCACGCCTCATCTCGGCCATCGGCGTGAACGCCAGCATCAAGGAGCGCGTTGGCAATGCAGCGGAGGTAGAACTTCCAGTGCACCAGTTCCAGCGCGAGGTCGCCGTCGCCGAATCCTTCGTCGAGCATCACCTGCGTCACGTAGACCGCCCACCCTTCGGCGAAGACACCGGAGCCGAAGGCGGCGCGAAGCGGGCGCGGCGTCTGATTAGCGGCGGCGAGCTGCAGGTAGTGCCCCGGGATCGCCTCATGGATCGCGAGCAGCGCCAACATGCGGTTGTTGTCTTCGCGCATCTTCGACTCAACCTGTTCGGGCGTTGCATCGTCGGGGGCGGGCGTCACGTAGAAGAAACTCTTCTCGCCGCGGTCAAGCGGGCCCGGTGCGTCAAGGAAGGCGCCAGCGTAGGCGCGCAAGAAAAGCGGCGTCCACATGATCTCGAGTGGCTCTTTTGGCAGATCAACCAGCCCCGTTTTTCGGATGAACGCTTCGCATCGTGCGGTCTCTGCACGCGATCGGTTCAACATCTCTTCGGGGGCGCAGTGATCACCACCGATGGCGTGCAGCACCTCAGCGACAAGTGTTGAGCGATCGCCACTGAGTGCTTCGGTCGCTCGCTCGCCGAGCCATTCGGGCGCAATGCGCTGGGCGATCGAGATCATACGAGCGCGTACCGCCGCGAACTCCTGCTCGCCCTTGGCGGCAATCGCAGCGCGGTCGTGCGATCCGAAGAGGGTGTGACGCAAGGCGCGGTCGTAGAGTGCTGCGCCATAGCGCCCCTCGCCGGAACTCTTCGGGAGAACGTCGCGCTGCAGCCGCTCAATGAAGCGCGTCGTTGCGGCGATGGCCAGATCGGCGGGACCGCGCAGTTCTTCGCCGTACGTCGCCACGGCCAACTCTGCGAGCTCAGTGATGCCGGGGGCCTGCGCGATCGCCGTCTCAGTGTGAAGGCGACTGACTGGCCGTGCCGGGAGCGTGATCGTGCCAGGTGGCGAGCTATCTCCCCCACGTCGCGGTGCGCCGTCGTCGGCGGGCACCCGCAGTTCAGGGAGACCGGTGAGGTCAGTAACTGCGGCATCGAGAAGGGCAGGGACCTGCGCGAGTCGGCTGGCGAGGTCGCTGGCACGGCGCTCTGCTGTTCCGAAGCCGCGGGCGATAAGGGGGAAGAGCCCGCCGCCGATGACTGAGACGGTATGGAGGGCATCCCACGCCTCAGGCTGCACCTCCTGCAGTTCGAAGCGGATCGCGCGGATCGTGCCGAGGGCCAGGTCGCGATCGCAAAGGTCGTCGGGGCTGAGGCTCGCCACTGGGATGGCGACCAGTCGTGCCTCTTCGCGGTCACACCAGTCCAGCCGTGCCGAACGGCCGGCGGGTCCGTGCTCACCCCACGAACCATCGTGATCGTGAATCCCCATCCCCGTTGCGGCAACGGGGTGGAGCGCTGCGAAGCGCGCGAGGAGGCCGGCGGCGTCAAGGGCATCAATCATCGTCGGCAGGGTACCATCAGCGCATGGGTGCACAAGACACAACCGACGCCTTCTTCGAGCTGCTGAACGCAGACGACCGCGCGGGCGCCCTCAAGCTGATGGATGAGCGCATTGAGATGCGCGTGCACGTCGCTGAAAGTGTCCAGCTGCTAAAGGGTCACGAGCGCGTTGGCGGCTGGTTCCTCCGTGCCGACAAGGGGCTGCGCATGATTCCAGGCGAAGTCAAAGACACCGGCCATCAGGTGGAGTGCGACATCTTGGTTGTGCGGCCTGGATCCAAGAGCAGCAAGATTGACGCAACCATCAAGGTCGAAGCTGGCAAGATCACCGCGATCAACTTCTCGCCGCGCGACCGCTAGTTCTTCCGCCCCTTACGGGCTCGGTGATGTCACCACGTCGGGAATCACTTGCGGGATGATCAGCTCCTGACCCGCATAGATCGTCAGGGTTTTCCGGTCAATCGCGGGATTGGCACTCAAGATGACATCAATGCTGACTTGATAAATTCCAGAAATCTTCTCCAACCATTCTCCTTGCTTCACACGATGGATTTTCGCCTCTGGTGTCGGCGTAGGTGTTGGCGATGGGCTGACGTCACTCGTCGGTGAGGCGCTCGGTGTTGGCGTGGCCGTCACGCCAGCGATGAAGCCGTTGACACCCTTCAGAATCGTTGGGAGCGAGAAGAGCACGACGGCGGCGAGGACAAGCAGCGCAGCGGCACCTCGAGTGCCACCAGGAATCTTCGGCAGTCGTAGTGCGGCGCGTGGTGCCTCGTCATCCATGGATCGACGCTTATGCAGCGGCACCACACGGACACGCTCCTCTTCGGATGGGCTTAGCTCAAAGCCTGGGTCGGCCGGCGTCGGTGCCGTGGACCAGATACTCCCTTCGGGGAGTTCGTCGTACTCGCCCTCAACCTCATCGATGCCGAGCGTTGCGGCGGCAAGGTCAACTGGGGCGCTGGCGGCGGGGGTTCCGAACGGGAGTGGCTGCGGGGCGGGGGCGTCGATTGTTTGCGCCGCCTCGCGCGACGCCCAGGCGAGAAAGATTGGGCACGCGGTAAACGTTGGAGTGAGACAGATCTCGCCCTGCCGCTGCAAATCGATCGGCTCTGCGGGGCGCTTTGCAAAGCAGGAGTGCGCTGCGTTCGCCTGCGATGATCGCTTGGAAGAGTCTGTGCCCGTCGCAATAAACGGGCAAACGTTGGCGCTCATGACGCCGATCCTACCCCCTCGCGCCAGATCGTCTCCATACGATCGGCCAGAGCTTCGCTCCACGCGGCGGCATAGGTCAGCTCCTCACGGCTCCCCGCCTCTGGAGTTGGGCGATCAGCGCACGGCGAGGTGTCCTCGAGTGCGATCACCTCAACACTCGGCAGACCGAATCTGCGGTTGCGGAATCGGAAGATCACCGGCACGATCGGCACCCCCGTACGCATGGCGATAAGTGCCGCGCCGGGGCGGAACTCCGCGAAGCGATCAGCAGGGCCGCCCGTTCCACCCTCGGGCATCACGCCGTAATGCGCACCAGCGGCGAAGACGGCGCTCGCAGCATTCAGGTGCGTTTCGATCCCACTCGTGCCACGCCAGACCGGCAGGAGACCGCCGAGTCGCCGCAGCAGTGCCGAGCGAACGCGCCCACGTCCAACAATGAATGGGCCGAGGCCAAGCCACCAGATCCGCGGCGCTGCGGGGGCGGCAATGCCGAGCGCAAACGCTTCGTAGTAGCGACGGTGCGGTGCGCCAACGAGGATGCGTGGTCCCGAGGTCGCAATGCGCTCGAGTCCCACCGCACGGACGCGCATCCCGAACGCACCGAGCACGACACGCAAGGTGAAGCGCAGTGCTCGGTAGGCAAGGCTTGCATGGGCCCAGGGCTGACGCCCAAGCCACGCGACACCCTCGCCCGCTGCAGGGGGGATTAAGGCATCTCGGCTGTACGAGCTGTAGGCCCGTACCTTTCGTTCGCTCATAGAGAAACCCTACACGCTCGTACCCCCTGCCACGCAGGGCTGCCGCACGCCGCACAGTCCGCTACCGTAGGGAGAGGCGGCCACCATGGCCGCGCAGCAGAAAGGGGAACCCATGGAGACCGTGAAACTCGTTCTCGTCTTCGCCCACCTACTCGGCATGGCTGCGGTGGTTGGGGGATATTTCGCTGGGCTGACCGCCTCGCCGAAGCGACTCACCGCGGGGATCACCCACGGCACCCTGCTTCAGCTTCTGACGGGCGTACTGCTCATTGGACTCGCCGAAATGGGGACCGACCCGGTTAACCATACGAAGTACGGCATCAAGATTGCTGTCACTGCGGTGATCCTGCTGCTTGCGTGGCCGCGTCGTAAGGACGCCTCCATTGCAGCGAACACGTATCACGCAATCGGCGTGCTGGCGCTACTTAATGTTGCCGTCGCCGTATTTGTGAAGTAGAGAGGAGAGGAACATGCGTAACCTATTCGCCGAGTTCACACCAGTCACCGTCCACGCGCACTGCGACGTGCCCTGTGGCATCTACGACCCGTCGGGTGCGGTGGTTGCCGCCAAGACGGTCGCTCGCATGGTCGAACTGATCGGCCAGATCGAGGTGACCGACAGCGCCACGCGCAATAAGCTCGTGCGCTGCATCACGACAAAAGAGGAACACGCCGAGAAGGTGAAGCACGAGGTCCAGGTCATCTGGTCCGACTACTTTAAGCCAGAGCATCTGGCGAAGTTCCCCGACCTGCACGACCAGGTCTGGAAGCTGCTGAAGTTGGCCTCCAAGAACAAGCAGAACGTGGATGCGGCTGCGGCGGCAGAGCTTGTCGCTGCAACCGAGGCCTTTGCTGCGACGTTCGTCGCGTCGAAGGCGTAACGCACCGCTGTGCTTGATCGACCCGGACGGATCTGGGTCGCCGATGTTGCTGAACGCTCAATGGAGCCGGCCCTCCTTCCGGGGGACCGGCTCCTTGTGCTTCCAGCGGGGCCTAAGGGCCTCCCTGGCCTCCGCGGCGCGCCGCCAATCGGCAGCGTGGTGATCGTTGCGCGTCAAGGCCGTTTCGACGTGAAGCGCGTCGCTCCCCCACCACCAGGCGTCACAGGGCTCTGGCTCCTTGGCGATAACGCGGCACTCTCGCGCGACTCACGTCATGACGGCGCACAGCCGCTCAGCGCACTCCGCGGCAGAGTCGTCTATCGAATTGGCCCGCGCGGCCGCAGGGGGCGAATCCCCGCTGCGCGCTAAGTGCGCGCGCTAGAGCTGCGCGTGCAGCTCGGCGAGTAGATCGAGTGAGGCCGTTTCGGTGGGATCCATGTGCTGCACCATGAGTCGGCTCGCCCCCGTATCGCGGAAGGCGCGCATCTGGGCCAGCGCCTGATCAGGGGTGCCGACCAGCCATCGCGCTCGGCGTGGTGCGAGGTACTCCTCAGGATCACCAGCTGCGCCGATGCGCGACATAAAGTTGCTGATCTTCTCCAGATACTCAGCCTCCGTTCGGCCGATCATCGCGCCCGTCATCGCGGAGCGTGCAAGGCTCTCTGGTGCCCGACCTGCGGCGGCACAGGTCGCATCGAGTTGTGCGAACTTTTCGCGAGCAGTCGCAGGGGTAGACGAGGTGAGGTTGAACTCGTCGGAGAACTTCGCGGCGATGCGCATGCCACGCGGTGAGCCTTCGCCGCCCGTGATGATCCATGGCACAGGAGTCGGCTTCGAGCGGAAGAGGGCATCGCTCACGCTGTAATGCTTGCCGCTAAACGACCAGCCGTCGGGCCCAGCCCAGAGACCGCGCACGATCTCGAGCTGCTCTTCGAGCATCTCAGCGCGGGTGGCCATCTCAGGAAACGGGAAGCCATAGCGGCGATGCTCTGACTCATGCCAACCGGTGCCGAGGCCAGCATGGAGCTGTCGCCCCGCCATCTCTTGCACGGTGGCAACCACCTTGGCGAACTCGCCCGGCGCTCGGAAGGTGACTGGGCTGACCAGCGTGCCGAGGGTGATCGTTGTGGTTTCGCGTGCGATTCCGGCTAGCACGCTCCACGCATCAGTGGTCGCCTGGTCGTTCGCGCCTGGGAACGATTCGTAGTGGTCGGTACGGAAGAAGCCGCTGATGCCGACCGCCTCGGCTCGGCGCGCAGCGGCAAGCTGCTGCTCGTACGACAGGTTCATCTGCCCCTCAATGACCACGGCAATTTGCATAGGTGAACCCTAGCGCTCAGCAAGCATCGGCGGTGAGGAGTACGATAGTTGCAACGCGAAATATCGTCAGAGATCTGACGGCGCGATTTGGAGGTTCACGTAATGCCCACTGCGAAGACACGTCGCCCTGCTGCGACCAAGAAGCGTCCCGCCGCAAAAGCGGCCCCTGCCCCTGCAGGAGCCGACCTCTCAAAGCGTGCCAAGCAAGGGATCATCCTTGCGATCATGATGGCCCTCTTCTTGGGCGCGCTCGACCAGACGATCGTTGGCACCGCACTTCCACAGATCATCACTGATCTGAGTGGTGCAAACCTCTACACCTGGGTGGTCACGATCTACCTGCTTGCCAGCACCGTCACGGTGCCGATCTACGGCAAGCTCTCCGACATGTACGGCCGCAAGCCGCTCCTCCTTACCGGCGTGAGCCTCTTCCTCATCGGCTCGGTGCTCGCTGGCCTCTCGCAGAACATCGAGCAGTTAATCATCTTCCGCGGCATCCAAGGGCTCGGCGCCGGTGCGCTCTTCCCTATTGCCCTAGCAACCATTGGTGACCTCTACTCGCCAAAGGAGCGTGGTCGCTACCAGGGTCTCTTCGGCGCGGTCTTCGGACTTGCAAGCCTCATTGGCCCAGCGCTCGGCGGCTGGCTCACCGACACCTTCAGCTGGCACCTGATCTTCTACGTCAACCTGCCAATCGGCCTAATCAGCATTGCGATCATTCTGATTGAGCTGCCAACGATCAAGGGGCGAGCCAACCAGAAGATCGACTTCTTGGGCGCACTCGTCTTTGCCGCCGGAATAATCCCGGTGCTGATCGGCCTCACCAACGTACAGACCAACGCATTCGCAACCCCAGAGGTTGCGGGGCTCATTTCGCTCGGGCTCGTACTCCTTGGCCTCTTCCTCTTCATTGAGGCAAAGGTCGAAGAGCCGATTATTCCGCTTGAGCTCTTCCGCAATCGAACCTTTGCAGCCGCTGCTGCGGCCTCGTTCTTCGCCTCGGTCGGGTTCTTTGCCGCGATCATCTTCTTGCCACGCTACTTCCAGACAGTGCTTGGCGAGACTGCGACGAATTCTGGCTACGCCACACTCCCGCTTCTGCTGGGGGTCATCATCAGCTCGGTTGTTGCCGGACTGTTGGTGGCACGACGCGGTCGCTATAAGTCGCTGATCCTTGGAGCCATCCTGCTCATCGCCGCAGCCTCACTGCTGCTGACGAACATCAAGGCGGATACCGATCCATGGCTCCTGCGCCTCTGGATGTTCCTCGCCGGTCTCGGCATTGGGCCAACGCTGTCGGTCTTCACGATCGTGGTGCAGAACGCCGTGCCGTTCAAGTTCCTTGGCGCAGCAACGTCGAACCTCACCTTCTTCCGTCAGGTTGGCGGGTCGGTCGGCTTGGCGATCGTTGGCTCCTACTTTGGTGGGCAGCTCGCGACCAACATTCCGGCAGAGTTGGCAACAGCGGCACCAGCGGGAACCTTCACCCCGTTCTTTACCGCGATCGGCGGGGATCTAGCGCAGCTCACCAATGTTGGTGGGCAGTTTGACCAGGCCCTCATCGGGCTGATCCCTGTGCAGTACCTAGACGCCTTCTTCAACGCGATCAAGGCGGGTATTGCCGATGCGATCGGCTCGATCTTCTGGCTCTCTGTGGTGGCCAGCCTCGTGGCGTTCGTCGCCGCAACGCTGATCGAGGAGATCCCGCTCCGTGGCGGAACGAAGGGCGCACCAGCCGAAATGTAAGTGGCTCCGGGCGTGCCCCTCTGGGGGTGCGCCCGGATCGCACCCGTCGGCGCAGCTCCACCCCTATGATTGGCGCATGAGCGCTTGGTTTACCGTTGCGGTCTCCCCGAAGGTCGGCAGCCTAGCCGCCGTTACCTCCGCGCTCGCTTCGGCTGGCATCGCGGTTGAAGGGGTCATGGGGGCACCAGAGGCTGACGGCTCACTTCATCTCGGCGTCCCCGACGCGCAGCTACCCGCTGCGATTGCGGCGCTCACCACACTCGGCCTGCACCCCATCACTGAGGAGTCAGACCCCACCGGTGAGGCGGGCGCCCCACTCGACGCGGGGATCATCGGCGCGATCTTGCGCGGACCTCGCTCCTAACACCTGGGGCGCCCATGACCGCACGCACCCTTCGTATCGCCACCTGGAACGTCAACGGCCTTCGCGCCCGCGCTGAGCGAGTTGCCGCCTGGCTCGATGCCGCACAGCCAGACATCGTGCTGCTGCAGGAGACGAAGTGCGACCCATCCCAGATTCCCGAGGGGCTCTTCTCGACACGATCGTATGAGGTCGCCGCCCTCGGTGCTGGCGGACGTAACGGAGTCTTGATCGCGTCGCGACACGGCCTTACCGATGTGCAGGAGAGCATCGCCGACTACGCGCCGCAGGGGAGTGACGCCACACTCCCTGATCTGCTCAGTGAACCGCGGCTGTTAAGCGCCGTCTGTGGCGGCCTTCGCGTTGCGTCGGTCTACGCGCCGAATGGACGCGAGGTCGACGCGCCGCACTTCCACGCCAAGCTGCACTGGTACGGCGCACTGCGTGCCTGGTCGGCAGTGCGCATCGCCGAGCCCGCTCCGCTACTTCTGGGCGGTGACTTCAACGTGGCTCCGACTGATGCCGACGTGTGGGACCCAGCCGCACTCGTCGGGGCAACCCATGTCACCCCACGCGAGCGTGATGCCTGGAACGCCCTCGTTGACCTTGGGCTGCTCGATGCGGCGCAAGCCGTAGCGGCTGATGGGGAGCGTGCACCATTCACCTGGTGGGACTACCGCGGCGGCGCCTTCCATCGCGGCTGGGGAATGCGCATTGATCATCTACTCGTTGAGCCACGCGCTGGTGCACTCGTGACCAGCAGTGTGGATCGCGACGGACGCAAGGGCGAGTCACCGTCGGATCACGCCGCGCTGATGATCGACGTGGCACGACCAGCGTGATCACCGAACGCTTACGCGCTCGCACTCCGCACTCCGCCGCCGAATCCATGCCGCGTGCCGCGGCGATCATTCGGGCCGGCGGCCTCGTCGCCTTCCCCACCGAAACTGTGTACGGGCTCGGAGCGAACGCGTTTGATGCGCCCGCAGTTGCACGGATCTTTGAGGCGAAGGGTCGCCCGACGTTTGACCCGCTCATCGTGCACATCGCTGATCGCGCCGACCTCATCCACCTCTTCACCGAGGCTGCGCTCGCCGACCCTCGCATCAAACTCCTTGCAGATGCCTTCTGGCCGGGTGCACTCACGATCGTTGCCGCCGCGCGCCACGAGGTTCCAGGACTAGTCCGCGCCGGACTTGAGACCGTTGGCGTGCGCCTGCCCCGACACGAAACGGCGCTAGCACTCATTCGCGCAGCAGGAACGCCGATCGCAGCGCCAAGTGCGAATCGTTTCGGTCGCCTCTCCCCCACTACCGCCGACCATGTACTGGAGCAGCTTGACGGGCGCATTGACGCCGTGCTGCTCGGCGATGCGACAGAGATTGGCGTTGAGTCGAGCGTTATCGCGCTTGATGCCGATGGGCCGGCACGACTCCTGCGACATGGCGGCATCCCTCTTGAGGAACTCGCACGCGTGCTCGCCGACCACGGCGGCATCGTCGCTGCGGCACCAACGGCGCAGCCTGGCGTGCCACTGCAGGCGCCCGGCATGACCGAGTCGCATTATGCGCCGATCGTCCCGCTCATCTTGGCAGCGACGGAATTCCCTGCCGGCGTTACAGCGTGCGCGCTGCTCGCACCAGATCGCGCGACCCTCACGCACCTTGAAGGGCTTGCCGTAGCTGCAGGGGCAACCGTTCATGCGAGTGTTGCGCTCTCTGAGGCACTCGATCCAGTCACCGCCGCCGCCCACCTCTTCGAGCGACTGCACGAACTTGAAGCCGCACTGATTCACCGTGCGGTACCCGCCGCGAGAATCATCGCCGCCCCCTATCCTGAGGGCGGCCTCGGTTCGGCAATTGCGGACCGCCTTCGTCGCGCGGCAGCCACGCCGCAGTAAGGGGAACCGCATGACCACGCCGCGCAGCAACTGGCTCTCAGAAGCGATCACCGCGGACGCGCTCAAGCGCTTCCCGCAATCCATCGCCGGCCAGGCAGTCTTCGCCACGGGCCTCGTGATGATGCTCGCCGCAGGGGTCGGCCTCCCGTCGTGGGAGATCCTGCATCAAGGCCTCAGCAAGCAGCTCGGCATTCAGATCGGCACCGCTGCGCAGTTGAGCGGCATCTTCGTGCTGCTGCTCTGGATCCCACTCCGCCAGCGCCCTGGACTCGGCACCCTCAGCAACATCGTGATCATCGGCATGGTGATGAATGCGGAGATTGGCCTCCTCGCCTACATCGGCGTCCCACCAGCAGCAGAGATCGCCACCCAGCCACTGCTCGCTGGCGCGCTGGCGATCGCTGGCACAGCCATCGTTGGCATCGGCTCGGGCATTTACATCGGCAGCGGTAATGGCCCAGGGCCGCGCGACGGCCTGATGACTGGACTCCATCACCGCACCGGGCAGGCAATCTGGAAGATGCGCACCGCCATTGAGGTTGTCGTGGGCATCTTGGGAATCGTCCTTGGCGGCACCTTTGGTTTCGGCACGATCTGGTTCGCCTTCACCATCGGCCCACAGGTGCAGTTCTGGCTCGGCCGGCTCGATCGTGGTGGCCGCGCGAAGCGACAGGCTGCGGCGGCCGATCGGGGCTAAGGCCTCGCCGTCAGCGCGGCAGGATTGAGTCGATCGCGATCGCAGCGAAGATCAACGTGAGGTAGCTGATCGAGTAGCGATAGAGGCGCGTTGCTCCCCGCAACAGCCCATCGCCGAGCACATCGCTACGCAGGCGCCACGCACGCAGCAAGAAGATTCCGCCACCAACGATTGCCGCGCCGAGATAGACGAGACCCATCCCCGCTACGACCCAGAGCATCAGGCTCATCACCACAAGAAGGATCGTGTAGAGCCAGATCTGCCGCGCAGTCTCCGCGGGGCCTGCTGTGACGGGGAGCATTGGCACCCCGGCGGCGGCGTAGTCAGGACCAATGCGCAGTGCGAGCGCCCAGAAGTGTGGCGGCGTCCAATAGAAGACCAGCGCAAAGAGAAGGATCGGCACCAGCGAGATGTCGCCGGTCACCGCAGCCCAACCGATCACCGGCGGGAGTGCGCCAGCCGCACCACCGATCACGATGTTCTGTGGGGTCGAGCGCTTCAGGATCAACGTATAGATGAGCACGTAGAAGGCGATAGCCAGTAGCGACACGAACGCCGCCATCATGGTCGTCGTGAACGCGAGGAAGAGAAAGCTCGCGACGCCGAGGATGCTCGCAAAGAGGAGTGCGGCGCCGATGCTGATTCGACCCGTCACGAGCGGGCGCGCGGCGGTGCGCGCCATCTTCGCGTCAATATCGGCATCAATGATGCAGTTGAAGACATTGGCGCTTGCCGCACTGAGGGTTCCCCCTACGAGTGTTGCGGCGATGAGCGTGAGCGGTGGAAAGCCGTGTGCGGCCAGGAGCATGGCTGGGACCGTGGTGATGAGCAGCAACTCAACGATACGGGGCTTGGTCAGTGCGACGTAG
>QWRK01000008.1 GCA_003670455.1 Candidatus Aquidulcis sp.
GCGGCGTGCGCGACGCGCAGCGTGTCGTGATAGCGATACATCGACGCCGTAAGGTCGGTGAGTGTTTGTCCGGTGTTGCCGATTGGCCAACCGGTAATCAACTGGTTGCCCAGGGCCGCCCACGGCAGGTAGCTCGCGATGTAGACGCCGAGCGGAACTGCGGCGAGGGTGAAGAAGACGAGCGTCGCTTCCCCTGGTAGCGAGAGGAGTCCGAGCAGCGAGCGCGGTGTTGCGTCGCGTCGTGAGATGCCGCCCGCGCGATGAATCGCAGCGCCGGTCGCGGCAAGGAGTAGGGCCAGCACAGCGGCAAACGGAAGGTTTGGGATGCGGGTGGAGCCGTCGGCGACGGCGAGTGCTGGCGGGAGCAGGGCGGCGCCGAGGAGGGCAAGCCCGCCGGCGACCAGCAGGCGCCCAGGTGCCGTGCGCGCCAGCCAGATGATGCCGAGGCCGAAGATGCCGTACAGGGCGACCCACTTGCTCGCGAGCGCTCCGCCGAGGAGAAGTCCAGCCACGAGGAGGAGGAGCCCTCCAGAGAGTGCGCCTCGCGCTCGGCCCTGCAGCCACGCCACAAAAGCGGCCGCCCCGCCAAGCAGGAGGGCAAGCAGGTAGACGTCATTCATGCCGATGCGGCTCTGCACAAATCCGGCCCCGTCGAGGAGGGCGAGGACGCCAACCAGGGCGGCAACGTCACGTCGCTCAGTTAACAGCCGCGCCAAGAGCACTAGGAGCGCTGCCGCGAGTGCGCCAGCGATCACCCCTGGCCAGCGCCAGCCAGCGGCGAGTTCGCCCACGCTCACCTGTGTCATCGCGCCAGATGGCGCGGCAAGGAGCAGCTCCTCGTTGCCACCGTCGGAACGTTCGGCGGAGGCGTCAAGGGCGGCACCGCTCGCGCCGAGCGTAAGTGCGTCAGCGCCCACGGCGACATCGTCAAACCGAGCGTTCCCATTCGGCTCAATCGTCCACAGCGATGCACCGGTGCCATCGGGCCCAGGCGCAACCACGTGCACCATTCGGCTCGCATCGTTCGGCAGGATCGCCGTGGCGCCTGGGATCGTGATCTGCGCCATCAGTGTCGCGCTCTCGTTTTTTACGTTGTACACCCGCACGCCATCGCGGCCCGCAACATAGAGTCGCGGCCCATCAAACCAGTCAACCGCCGCAACCGCAACCGCGCCACCATCAATCGGCGAGGATCGCACGCCCGACAGATCGCTAGCCGCATAGCTTGTGAGGCCACTAGCGCTCGTTACGAAGATTCGCTCCTCGCCGTCGACTGTCAGTGCGAGAACCGATGTTCCGCGCGCCAGCGGCGTGCTCGTCACCACGCCTTCGTCACGCATGATGCTCACACTGTCGCGCTGTACTAGCGCAACACTGCCATCGGTCAGTGGTGAGATGCCCAGAATCGCGCCGCCTGTTGTTGTCCATGTGCGTAGACCGCTGTTGCCACCCTGGTCTGCGGTGACACGGTCGGCCACAAAGAGTGTGCCGCTTGCGGTTGCGCCCCAGAGAGATCCATCTCGTGCGGCAAAGAGCTTTGAGACGTTGCGCAAAGGGATCGAGCCGACAACGGAGCGCGTAGCTGCATCAACCACGTCAATCTTGTCGGGCCCCGCGATCCACAGCCTGCCTGGGCTCAACGCGTCTTCGGGGCGGGCGGCGATCGCGCCAATGGTTGTTGAATAGGTTGTGCGCGCATCAACACGTGGTGCGCCGAACGATTCAAGCCCGAGTGCGATGAGGTACTTCGCAAGGTGCGGGTGGGTGTACTCGTATATTGCATGGGCCTCGCCGTACTTCCACTCTTGCATGAACTCTGTGGCGGTTCGTACGTGATACACCTCATCAAACTGGAAGTGTGTCGGCTCGCCAACGCGCCAGCCTCTCAGCGATAGCGCACTCACCGCGACAAGAACGAGGAGCCATACATCAATGCGTGTAAGCGCTCGGCGCGGTTCGGGCTTCGCGATCACGGCCCGCTTCGGTACCGTGTCAACGCGCTTACGTTGTGTTTCTGCGGGGCGCACGCTAGTTGTGTTCTCTGATTTCCACGCGATCCGGATTGCCGCAACCAGCGCTGCGGTAACAGCGATCGCAACGACCGTGATGGTGATCGGCGTCTGTAGTGCGTCGGTGAGCGGTCCAAGGTTTGGCAAACCGGGGTTCTTGAAGTACGGAAGGGTCAACACGCCCCAGCTGTTGGCAAAGAACGCAACCGAGATCACGACTGCAATCCAGCGCCACGCCGGTCGTGCTGCCGCGAGTGCGATCGTCAACGGGATCGCTGGAAAGAGGTATCGCTCGTGCACGCGTGTTGGTAGAACAAAGAAGGCGATCGCAAGAATGGCAACTGCCGTGACGGTGCGAATCGCCGTGTCACTTCGTACGTAGCGCATAGCAACCAGGACGGCCGCGGCGATTGCTGCACTTCCGATTGCGACGCCTGGGATGCCAATGAGTGGGAGTGGGTCGATGTCGGAGGCCCACCCAGTTGCATCAACGACCGCGCGCCCGCCGACTTCGATGAGTGCCCAGGGGTTCCAAGCGTTGACCGAAAGGTATGGATAACCGCCTGCCGCCTCTGCAACCTTGGCGAGGACGTCAGGCAGTGTGAGCCCGAACGGTAGCGCTGCGATTGCGATGGTGGCCGCACCGGCAAGCCCCGCGACAACGAAGGCCCATGGGTCGCGTGCTGATCGCGCTCGAACAAAGGCGAGCACGGCAACGATGGGGATCAGGATGCCGAACTGCGGCTTGAGCACCGCAGCGAGCGCGGCGAGGATCGCGCCGCGAACCGTCTTGCCGCGGATCAGCGCCGATAGCGATAAGAGGAGCGCCGCGGTCCCAACGGAGTCCACCTGTCCCCAGACAGCCGAGTCGAGCCAGATCATTGGCCCTACGGCCATCGCAACGGCGGCAACGAGTTGACCGCGACGTGGGGCGCCGAGGTCTGCGGCGAGTCGTGCGGTGGCAAACACCAGCAGACCGTCGGCAAGGATTGCGGGGAGCTTGATCAGTGCTCCAGGATCGGTGCTGCCCGTGACGAGTGCGCCAAGTGAGCCGAGCGCCCAGAGGACCCACATATAGCCGGGGAGATAGTCAACGAACATTCCGCGCGCATAGAACCCCCACGGTCCGCGGGTCCCCAACTCCGACGCCCACGATCGGAATGCGTTCAGGTCAGCGGCAAATCCAGCGTCTGGGGGGAGTGCCACGTATGCGATGATCACCCGCAAGAGAATCCCAAGTGCAGCAATCAACGCAAGTGTGCGAAGGCTGACCTGTTCGGTTGGCCGGCGGGACGTCTGAGAAGTCATTTGCCGAGTGTAGCCGTGAAGGGAGTTGTGGAAGGTGCCACTGCAAGAGCTCTCGCTCTTCTTCCCCTGCCATAACGAGGCAGAGAACCTTGAGGCGTTGGTCGCCGATGCGCTCGCGGCGCTCCCCGCCCTTGCGACGACCTATGAGGTCATTCTTGTTGACGATGGTTCCCTCGATGGCACGGCTGCCGTGGCTGAGCGCATCGTTCAGCGACACGGTGGAACCGTTCGGTTGGTTCGACACGACGTGAATCGCGGGTATGGAGGCGCCCTCCGTTCAGGTTTTGCTGCTGCGCAGTATGACTACCTTGCCTACACGGACGGTGACCGTCAGTTCCGCATCGCCGACCTCGCGCGCCTTGTCGAACGTGCCGAGGCCACGAGTGCGCCGCTTGTCATTGGGTATCGACTGCAGCGTGCCGATCCGCTACTGCGTCTCGTCTACGCCACCCTGTATCGCGTTGCCAATCGCATCTGGTTCGGACTTCGCGTTCGCGACGTTGACTGCGCTGCGAAACTGTTCCGCCGTGACGCACTGCGAAACATCAGCGTGCACTCTGATGGCGCATTCTTCTCTGCAGAACTTCTCATTCGTTTACGACTTGCCGGGGTGCCCATTAGTGAAGTTGGTGTGCCGCACTATCCGCGCACCGCTGGCTCGCCTACGGGGGCGCGCCTCTCAGTTATCGCGCGAGCTGTTCGCGACTTCTGGTCGCTGCGGCTTGGGCTTTGGGTGAACCGGTCCCGAACACTTTCGCGGGGGCGTGCGCTGCTCAACGACAAGCACTAGCGCGTCGGTGGTGGCTCCTCGCCGTCAAGCGAGTTCACAAAATCACGGAAGAGTGAGAGTCGCTCCTCTTCAGCGGCTTCCGGAACAATTCCTTCGGTTGAAAGCAACTCTGCCGAGATAAAGATGGGGGCGTCGGCGCGGAGCGCTAGCGCAACCGCATCGCTTGGGCGTGCGTCAAGCTCCGCCTCTTCGCCACTTAGATCGACCATCACCATTCGCGCGCGAAATGTCTCTTCACGAACCTCTGTAATGCGCACCTCGCGCAGCGTTGCCCCAAGAGCGCGAATGGCTTGGAGTGCCGTGTCATGTGTGAGAGGTCGCTCTGGTGTCACGCCCTGAAGGTGATAGGCGATTGCGCTGGCCTCGTTTGGTCCGATTGGAATCGGTAAGTAGCGCGCCTCCTCCGCGTCGCGGAGCAGCAGCACATGCGTCCCAGAGATCATCTGGATTCGCACTCCGTCAACAACCGCGCGTCGTAGTTCCATCGCTCTATGATCGCACGCTTACGGGGTGGGAATCGGGGTCTCAATCACAGGGTCAGGCGTTGGGTCAACGCTCGCCCCTGGCTCTTGCGTCACCGGTTTTCCAAGTACAGCGCTGCGAACGCGGCCGGCCTCAGCCCACACAAACGTCGGCGCACCCCCGTCAGCTGCGGGAAGGATGTATCCGCCGAGAATCTCACCGACAGGGTCTGCTTGGTCGCTAATGATGTACTGCGCGAGCATGGCGCCAGATGACGCCTTGCTGTACGCGATCACTCGTCGTGCGCTGCTATCCCAGACGTAGACGATGCCTGTGCGGCTCGCCCCCGCGGACATCACCAGCGTTGGGGTAAGGAGGGGGCGAAGTAGTTCGTCACCAATCTCTGCTGCGCTCCAGTCGTCGGCGGCCCCCCCTGAGTAGCGGCGCAGCGTGCCGTCGCTCGTCATGTACACGTCGCCGTCGATGGCGATGCTTGTCATGGTGCCTAGGGCCATCGGGTTGATCAGGTACGCCGTCGGGGTGGCTGGGTAGCCCGTACCGTCGGGGGCTGGTTGATATCGCAAGATCTGACGCGCCGATGGGTCAACGACGTAGAGGCGATAGAGCCCTGTACCTGGGTCGGCTGCGAAGCCGACGATCGCCTTGATGTCGCTCCCCCAGAGCTCGCCATCGCGCACGCGAAGCTTGACGAGCGTTCCCTTCCCGGACCCGTCCGAGGGTCGCCAGCGCCACAGGTTGGATGAGGCATCAAACACCACAAGGTCAGGTCCTGAGGCGGCGAGGAGCAGCGCGCGCCCAGTGCGCGTGCCGTAGAGGTCAAACCCTGGTTGATACACCACGGTCGCGCGGCCACGCTCTGCATCGATTCGATAGACCGCGCCTGACACCTTGTCGATGACATAGGGGAGCCCGTCGGGGCCCTGAACGATCGCCTGGATCTCAACCGTTGCTCCCGCTGCCGCAAAGTTAAAGAGTTCGATTGGCGCTGTGTTGTTTACAAGGAAAATTTTGTTAAGTGTCTCCGTTGCCTGGGTTCGGAGCAGCGTGATTTGGCTGAGTGGTCCTCCGCCGCTCTCTGCCAGGTTCAGGTTGACGACAGCGGCAAGGAGCAGGCTCTTCACGCGCGAAGGGTCATTCACAAGCAGGTTGGTTTGTGGGTCAAGCGCTTCGCCGATGCTGATCTCTGCGCTTCGTAGCGCCTCGCGAGCCTTTGCCGCAGCGTCGAGCTCAGGGGATGATCCATTCAGTACGAGTGCGGCTGCGCCGCCAACACCGGCGGTCAGTACTGCAGCGAGAAGGATTGCTGCGGAACGACGTCGTCGTGTGCGCTGCACTTCGTGCTCCGCCTGCTCTTCGTCTCCCGTCGCAGCGCGAAGTGATGGCTTGGACGGGGTGATCGTGAGCCATGGTGCTCGGCGTTCAATCTCGTTGGCGATACGCGCAGCGGCACGCTGCCAGAACGATTCAGAGGTGGCGGCGCGCTCGCGCCAGGATCGCTCAACTTGTGGCTCTGCTGCGCTGCGGTGCTCTGCGCGCCGTCGCGCCTCTGCACGTGCAGCTTCTTGCGCCGCTCGTACTGCGTCGCTTGTTCGCTGATCGCGGGCTGGCGGCGGTTGGCTCTTTCCGCGTGCGCGCGGATCCACGCCGCTTCTCGTGCTTGGGCGTCGCGCATCAATGGCCGCCTGTGCCGCTGTATCAATTGGTTCATATGGCTGCGTGTGTGCACCTGGTCGATTCGGGTCGGCTTTCGGCGCCGCAGGTTTTGCGGCCGCGATGCGCGCCTCGCGTTCGAGGTTCCCCTCTTCCCAACGGGTGCGCGCATTGATCTTTGCAACGGCAACCGGGTCAGTCGGCACCTCAACAAGAGTGTCGCGCTCCGGCGTGGCGCGCTCAATGCTTTTTTGCACGGGCGGCAACACTTCGAGGAGCACCGCTGGATAAGCAAGTGGCGCAAGCACGCCGCTCACGGGTGTGTGTGTTTTCGCGGCGCGCTTCGCATCGTCCGCCGTGATCGCCATCGCGACTCGGTCTTCTGGCGACATGGAGAGTCGCGCTGTAGAGATTCCACCACGCTCGAGCGTGCGCGACGCGGCGCCCGGCGCATCATCGGGCAGCATGATGGTTACCGTTCGCCCATCTGTGGTGCGACGTGCCGCAATTGCTACGCCGCTGGTACGCGCGACCAGCACTTCGTCACGCGAGAGCGCGACGAAGCCAACTGCCACCTTCTCGCCGAGCTGCTTTTGCGCGGCGGTCAGCGCGCGACGTGCTCGCTCAGCGGGGCTTGCCGACGCATCTTTGTCGTAGAGGTTCATGGTTTCGTTCGCCGCTCGTTGCAGCTGATCGGTTGTTGCCCCGACGAGAGAGACCAGCACGGTGCGCGTGCCCAGCACACGCTCTTCCGACGGCCCCTTCGGTGTGCGCGCGAGCAGAAGCCAGCCTGGGCCAAACGCTGGTTCGGCGGCCGTTAGTACTGCGGGGTGAATGGTCTGTTCGGTCTGGTCCATGTGTTGAGAATACGCTCAGTCGTGCTCGCTGCCTGGGGTGGCAATTCGAACCGTTAGGCCGATGGAGCGCTCGCCGCCAGGTCGCTCGCTGAAGGCGCGGGCGAGCTCGGCACCGCGAAGGTGCAACTCTTGCGCCGCCACAGGGTTCCGCGCCTCAACAATGAGCCGGCTGCGCTCGATGGCAACGAGGTGGCAAACGGGGGCGAGGTGGGGCGCCACTTCGCGGAGGAGATCGCCGAACGCGCCCATGGTTCGCGCGAACCGCAGCTCCTCTTCGAAACCGAGGGCTCGTGCCGCTTCGGGGAGCAGTCCAGCGAGCCCCTCTGGGCGACCTTTTCGTGTGCGCTTTGTGCTCATGCTGCCACCGCACTGCCGCCCGGACCGCGTTGGATCTCGCGCGATGTCGCCCGCGCTACAAGGCCGGGGGCCAAGTCTTCGAGCGCGGTTGCCGTGATGATGCTCTGCGGAAGCGCCGCGATGCGTGCCACCAGATGCTCCCGTCGCTGCGGGTCAAGCTCAGAGAACGCGTCGTCGAGCAGTAGCACGGGTGGGTGGCCGTGCTCGTCGGTGAGCAGTGTGATCTCAGCGAAGAGGAGTGCGAGGAGCAGGCTGCGCTGCTGTCCGCGTGACGCTGTTGGCGCGATGTCGCTCCCCCCAACGTGAAAGGCGATGTCGTCGCGGTGCGGGCCGACCAGCGTGTAGCCCTGATAGCCCTCTGTCTCGGCAGTCTGGTCAAACGACTGTGAGAGGCGTGTCGCACACTCGCTCGCAGATTCGTCGGGGCGGTACTCCTCGCGCGACAGATAGTGTGTTTCGAGGGCGGCCTCGCTTGGCGCAACCTCGTTGTGTGTTGCTGAAAGAACCGGCGCGAGCGCGGCGAGCAGTGCGAGGCGGCCGGCCACCACCTCTGAGCCGGTAGTGATCAGCATCTCGGTCCACGGGCGCATCTCGCTTGCGATGGCGCGGCGCGCTGCGCCGTCTACCTCAAGCGCGTCTTTCAACAACCGGTTGCGTTGACGAAGCGCGCGTTCGTAGCGCGTTAGGGTTGCCTCATACCCGCGCTGCCATTGTGACGCGACGCGGTCGAGCAGCCCGCGGCGCACCGACGGTGCGCCCACAACGAGGCCGGTCTCTTCTGGAACAAATGCCGCAACGCGCAGCCGCTGCCCGAGCGCCGCCGTGGTGCGCGGCGTTCCGTTCAACACGTGTTTCGCACGCCCAGCGCGCGAGATCTCCACGCCGAGCGTGGACCGCGCGAGTGCGTCGGTGGGGTCGGCGCCGTCATCGCGCACCGTCACCATGATTGAAGCCTGGTCGCCGTCGCCGGCAATCACTTCGCGTAGAGCTCCTGCGCGGTGCGAGCGGCCCGTCGCCGCAATGATGCACGCCTCAAGGATGGTGGTTTTACCTGCGCCGTTCTCGCCCCAGAAGATGTGCGCGCCCGGTGTAAGCGCCACGGTGCCGTCGGCCCAGCTACGCATCTGGTGAAGCCGCACGCTCTCAATCATGTTGCGCCGCGCGTTCGCGAGCGGTGCGGATCAGGAGGGTGTGCGCACCGGCATCACAACGTGCAGGTAGTCGCGACCGTCAAGCGGGCGAAGCAACCCGGGTGCGACAGGGCCAGTGAGCTCGAGTGAGAATTGATCTGCCTCGACGCGTGAGAGCACATCGACAAGGTACTTCGCGTTGAATGCGATCGTTGTTCCCTCGCCCTCGACCTTCGCCTCAATGTGCGCGGCGTGGTCGCCCACGTCTGCAGCCGCAGTGATGTCGATAGCACCACCCCCAGTGGTGGAGATTGCAAAGCGCACGATGTGTGCAGATGCGTCAGCAACGACCTGTGCGAGCTTTACTGCGGAGAGGAAGCTGTCGCGATCGAGTGTCACCTTTGTGGTGTGGCTTGTTGGCACCACCTGCTGGAAGTTCGGGAACTGTCCTTCAATCAGCCGGCTCACCAACATGGTGTCGCCGAGCTTGAACTGCAGCTGGTTCTTTGTTGGGGTGAAGGTGATCTCAACAAGATCCTCTACGTCGGAGAGAAGGCGGAGCAGTTCGGCGTATGAGCGAGCTGGCACGATCAAGCTTGTCTCTGGTGCCGCCTCGGCGAGCGGTGCGCCTGCAACAGCGATGCGGTAGTTGTCGGCGGCGGCGAACGTCGCCTTCTCGCCGGTGAACTTTGTCAGCACGCCGGTAAGGATTGGTCGCGCCTCGTCACCGGCCGCGGCGAACACCGTGGACTCGAGTGCGGCCTTCAGCGCCTTCTGTGTGATGCGCGCAGTTGGTCGCTCGCCGGCGGCGCCGACTGGCGGGTAGTCGTCGGCTGGTGTGGCGCGAAGGTGTGACGCGTTTCGTCCGCACTTGATCTGCGCGCGGCCGTCAGCAAGGAGTGAGAGGTCGATCTTCTCGTTAGGGAGGCCGTTCACCACATCGGCGAGCAGCCGGGCAGGGATTGTGGTGGAGCCCTTCTCTTCAACCTTCGCTGGAACCCAGTGGGTGATTGCGATATCAAGGTTGGTGGCAACCAGGCGAAGGCCGCCATCCTCGGTGCCAAGGTAGACGTTCGACAGGATCGGCAGGGTGTTGCGGGTCGCCACGGCATGGCCAACGATGGCGAGGCCGCGAGCAAGGTTTTCCTGGATTGCTGAGAGCTTCATCTGTTCCTCCACATATAGGTTCCCCCTCTAGGGTAATAGTGTCTTAGTTGTTTTATCTCGCCGTCACCGTATTCGTACTGTGGGCAGCGTGGAGAGCCGCGCTCACCTTCGCACAAACCGGCCGTGGGAAGGGCCCCTCCCCGCGTGGAGAACCCAGGCCTCGACCCGTCGAGACACCCTCACCGCTGGGGAGACCCTGCGGAGAACCCTGGCCAGTTACCCACACCCCTCCTCACAACCATGACTGAAAGCCCCCACAAAACCACACCTTTAAGGGTGTTATCCACGGGATTTCCACACCTGGCGGAGGGCTATGGGCGGGCGGCAACCCCTTGGCCGAGGCGAAGAAGGGCTTCGCGCAGCAAGGCAACCTCTCGGCGTAGCTCACCGTCGTAGCTCATCTCTCGCTCGATCTTGGTGCAGGCATGAATGATCGTGGAGTGGTCACGCCCACCCAGGGCGGCCCCGATGCGAACAAGCGAGGCATCGGTCTCTTCGCGGGAGAGGTATGCCGCGATCTGTCGCGGGGTCACGATCTCCCGGTCGCGCTTTGGGCCACGGAGTTGCTCAACCGTCAGGCTGAAGTGCTCCGCAACGGTGGCGACAACCTGCTCCGGCTCAAGGATGCGCTTCGGGTTTGGATAGACAGCCTCGTTCAGCACGCGCGCCGCGAGTTCCATCGTCACCGGCATGCCGCTGAGGCGGCCGACAGCGACAAGCCGCGTCAGTGCGCCTTCAAGCTCGCGCACGTTGCTCTGCACGCGCCGCGCGACCTGCTCAACAACATCGTTAGCAACGATGACGCCACTCTCTTCGGCCTTGGCGCGCAAGATCGCAATGCGTGTTTCGAGATCTGGTGACGAGATGTCGGCGATGAGGCCCCATTCGAATCGCGACCGAAGGCGCTCCTCAAGCAACGAGATCTCTTTCGGCGTGCGATCCGACGTCAACACAATCTGCTTCCCGGCGGAGTGCAGCGCGTTGAACGTGTGGAAGAACTCCTCCTGCGTGCGCTCCTTATCAGCGAGGAACTGAATGTCGTCAATGAGGAGCACATCGATCTTGCGGAAACGTGAACGGAACGCCTCAGCACCGCTCTGCTGAATGCTCGTGATGAACTCGTTCGTGAACGCCTCACCGGTGATGTAGAGCACCTGGCGCTTCGGCGAGCGCTCGGCAACCGCATTACCAATGGCGTGCAACAGATGTGTCTTACCAAGGCCGGTGCCGCCATACAAGAAGAGCGGGTTGTATGCGCCACCAGGTCGCTCGGAAACAGAGAGCGATGCAGCATGCGCGAGACGATTCGCTGCACCAACGACGTACGTCGCGAATGTGTAGCGAGCGTTCAGGTTTGTTGCGCGCGTTGGCGCATCGCGATCAACGATGCGTACGCTCTCTTGTGGTGCGGTGACGCGCGGCGCTGCGTCGGTTGCAACAACACCCTTCCCCTTCGCGGCGAGTGCGCCGTGTGCATCAAGCTCCGCGTCACTCACTACCTCTACGGAAAGCGTCACGCTGTAGCCAACAACCTTCGCCAACGTTTGCGCGATTAGGGAGCGGTAGCGCTCATCAACCCAATCTTTTGCGAAACCAGATGGAACACCGAGAACAAAGGTGGCAGTCGACTCGTCAACACGAAGGAGTGCGGTGCGACGGAACCAGGTCTCAAAGGTGGCCTGCGAAAGGCTGATCTCCAGCTCTCCGAGGACTGCGCGCCAGACCTGTCGTCGATCCATTCCGCAGCGCCCCCCTTTGTTCCGTTGGTGTGCGCCACCAACACTGCGGCAGAAGGGCGGGGTCGCCGAGGAGTCGGCGGTACCACCCTGGTGCATGATTTAAGTCTGTGCTGGCCGGCTTACGCCAACCCCTCCCACAGCCCCGGAAAAGAGACCAACCGACGGTGTGATGTCGCTCGGGCCCTTTGTGGGGAGGCGGAGAATAGCACCCGCGGCGCTTCCTGCAAGCCCAGCCTCACCCCAATTTTGGATACCCCCCAGGGGTATCTGGGTAAAAACCCGTTACAGGGGCGGCAATTGACACCGCCGCCTGCGAGGAACGATACTTCCCCTCTCAGAACCGCCCTCTTCGCGGCCTGAGTGAAAACCAGGAAGAACCCCTCGGGGGCCACCGCCGACGAAGGCAACCGTGGCACTTGAGACCACCGGATCGGAGCGATACCAATGAAGCGAACGTATCAGCCGAAGAAGCGCCAGCGGTTCCGCGAGCACGGATTCCGTAAGCGCATGTCGACAACGTCCGGCCGCCGGGTTCTTGCCCGACGCCGCGCACGCGGTCGCAAGCGCCTCACCGTCTGATCAAGGCGGCGCGTACGCGCCCCAGGAGCATCGACATGTTGCGCACACCCTCTGACTTCGCCGCGCTAAGCGCCGCACCCGGCGTTACCACGCCGCTGCTTGGCGTTCGCCATCGCACCGTTGCGGCCACCGACTCCACACCGTCGCTTCGTCTCGGCATTGCAACGAGTCGCAAGGTCGGGAACGCCGTTGTGCGTAACCGCATTCGCCGCCGGCTGAAGAGCATTGCGCGCGAGCTTGCACCGCAGGTTCGCCCAGGCGCTGAGATCTTGATCGGCGTCCGCACTGCAGCGAGCACCGCGACCAGCGCAGAGTTGCGCGCAGCGCTCACCGACTGCCTACGCCGCGCCCGACTCGTTGAGGTCTCAGCATGAACGCGCTGCGACGCATCGCTAGTCTTCCAGCGTACGCCGGAACACTTCTGATTAAGGCATACCGCGTGGTGTTCTTTTGGCTCCCGTCGAGCTGCCGCTTCGAGCCGAGCTGCTCGCGCTACACAGAGGAGGCGATTGTGAAGTACGGACTACTCAAGGGTTCATGGATGGGAGCCAAGCGCATCGCGCGTTGCTCGCCACTCAGCGCTGGCGGATTGGACCCGGTCCGATGAGCCGCCACGCGCTGAAGACCTTCTCGCTGCTCGGTCTCACACTTCTCCTCGTTGCCGCCTGCGGTGACGCCGGCGCAACGGCGAGCGTGAGCCCAACGCCTCACCCACCGCTCGTTCCTGCCACACCGGGCGCCGACCCATTTAGCTTGCTGGCCTGGCTCTTTACGCCAGTCTTCCAGGCGCTCTTCATTGGTCTCGTGTTGCTTGATCGCCTCACCGGCGATGTCGGCATCTCGATTCTCATCTTGACGCTCATCATTCGCGTGATCTTGATCTCGCCATATCGCAAGCAGCTGGTGTCGCAGAAGCGCACGCAACTCCTTGCGCCAGAGGTGGCCGAGATTCAGCGCCGCTACAAGGGCGACAAGGTCAAGATTCAGCAGGCGCAGATGGAGCTCTACAAGTCGCGCGGCGTCAGCCCGTTCGGCGGCTGCCTCCCAACACTGTTGCAGTTCATCGTGCTGATTCCGATGTACACCGTGATCTCCAACGGCCTTACCAATCCTGATCCGACCGCCATGCTGAGCGTCTTCGGGTTCAACGTTGGTGATGCAGTCGGTCTGGTGTGCGCAAATGGCCTTGGCACCGCGGCGTACGACAACATGAAGCCATGCATCGAGGCAACGGTGCCGTGGCTTGGCGGACTTAACGCCTCGCTGCCATCCGTCATTGACGTCGCCGGATTCGGCGTCTCGATTCTCGCAATCATTAGCGCACTGCTCCAGGTCATTCAGACGCGCATGGTGATCAATCCAAATGCGTCGAAGAACGACCCAATGTCAGGTGCCCAGGGTCAGACCATGGTGCTCCTGCCACTTATCTCGGTACTGTACGGCGGGATTCTTCCCGCCGGCCTGTTCATTTACTGGATCTCGTCCACGCTGTTCTCGATCGGGCAGCAGTACTTGATCCTCGGCTACGGTGGGCTCTTCCCGCTCTTCGGCTGGATGCCCGCCTTTGCCGTTAACCATGCCCCGCGTTTCCCAGTGGCGATGCCGGAATCGATTCCGGAAGCGGCTGGGGAAGTCGTGGCACCACACGAGCGAACGGAGCTTGACCGCGCCGCATCAGCGGCCGCCACGATCCGTTCGGCGAAGAAGCGCGACCGACATGGTCGACGAGGGAGTAGGTAATGGCGAACGAGAGCGCATACCAGGAGTTCACCGGTAAGAGCGTTGAAGAGGCACTGAAGGGTGCTTGTGAAGCGTTCAAGGTCGGCATCGGCGATCTCGACTTCGAGATCATTGCCCCAGGGTCGCGCGGCGTGCTCGGTATGGGCGCTGAGCCTGCCCGTATCGTTGCTGCGCCTATCAGCGCACTCGGCGGAGCCGCACCAAAGCGTGCCGGCGAGTCAAGCCGCCCTGCACCAGCACCAGCGCCCGTTCGCGAAGAGCGTGCACCGCGCCCAGCGCCACGAAATGACGCACCAGTAGCGCGAGCCGCTGCGCCACAAGCTGCAGGGCGCCCAGCGCCACGCGGCGATCGTGGACCACGACCTGAGCGTGCACCGCGCCCTGAGCGCGCACCACGTGAGGATCGCGAGCCACGAGAGCGACGTGAGCGCAGCGAGACAACGCCAGAGATGATCAGCGGGGGCAAGGAGATCCTTGAGACGCTGGTGAAGCACCTTGGCTTCGAGGCTGAAGTGCGCGTCACTGGAACTGGCGCTGACACCGTGTTGAACGTTGCCGGCACCTCACCAGAGGCGGTCGACGAGTTGAACAACCTGATCGGCGGCCGCGGCGAGCGACTGCAGGCGATCCAGCATCTCGTGAACTTGATGCTCAGCCGCAAGATGGGCGAGTGGGCGCGTGTCACCGTGGACATCGAAGAGTATCGAGGTCGACGTGAGGCACAGCTCCGCGCACTTGCGCGCAAGGCTGCAGACCGCGTCAAGGAGACCGGTCGCGCAGTTCAGCTTGAGCCAATGACGGCGCTAGAGCGCCGCTGGATTCACGTCGAACTTCAGGAGATGGACGGCATCGCGACCGAGTCCGCTGGTGAAGAGCCAGAGCGCCGCGTCGTCGTCATCCCAGCGTAACGAGCAACTCGGCAGAGATGCCAACAAAGGATCCAAGGCGGGAAGCGCACTTCCCTGCAATCGAGAAGCGCTACGGCGAACCGATGAAGCACTGGTTCGCAGTAATGAAGACCGTTGCAGGGAAGCGCTACCCGGAACAGATCGCCCACCTCCGCGAGAACTACGGATTCTCCCAGGCCCACGCAAACGCCCTGGTGCTCTTCTCGCGCGGCTCAGTCTCTTCACAGCGACATGCAACGCCGACCGACTACTTCAAGAGTATTGACGCGCAGCAGGCGCGCACCATGAAGGCGATGTTCAAAGTGCTGCGCGCGGCGTACCCAGAGCTGAAGCTCGTGATCTCGTGGAACCAACCAATCTTGCGCACCGAGAAGGACTATGTGTTCGGCGCATCGGCCTCGGCGAAATATCTTCTGATCAACCCGTTCAGCAAGTCAGTAATTGATGCGTTCACACCGAAACTGAAGGGGTACCGCGTACTCAAGCACACCATCACCATTCCGAACGACTGGGAGATTGACGAGAAGCTACTGCTCGCGATGGCGAAGGCGCGCATCAAGGAGATTGGGTAGCGCGCGATCCGCGCCACGTACAAGTGTTGGTGGAGATGGAGGAGAGTCGAACTCCTCGTCCGAAAAGCCTTCCTTGAGACCACTACGAGCGTGTCCTGCGGTTTAGTCTAAGTTGAGGCGCTCCCACAGGCCGGATCGACCCTCAACCGAGATACATGTCCCTAAATCGGGCTTACTTGATGACTATGCGTCGCTCGTCATCACTGCAGCTTCGCTTTATGACGCTTCCACGACCCGCGAAGCGGGGGCCGCTTCCACGCTCACCTTACTGCCTTAGGCAGCGAGGGCGAGAGCAGGCTGGCGATTGCCAGTTACTTCTTTTTGCTACCGGTTTAACGAGGCCTGATAGCAACCTCGACTCGCGTTCCCAAGGTGCGGATCTCCGTCGAAACCACGCATCCCCAAGAGGTCAATGATACCGCGCGCGGATCGCGATTACTAGTGCGAACGGAACTACTCGCCGCGCTTCCAGTCGCTGAGCTGGCGCTCTGCCTCGCGACGCCCTTCACGATCGGCGATTGCAGCACGCTTATCGAAGGCCTTCTTGCCGCGACCGAGGCCAATCTCTACCTTGCAGCGGCCGCGCGAAAGGTAGAGGCGCAGCGGGATCAACGTGAGCCCCTTCGTCTTGACCTTGGTGCCGATGGCGATGATCTCGGACTTGTGGAGCAAGAGGCGCCGCACCCGCTTCGGCTCGTGGTTCTGACTGGCAGCACCGGGCCACTCGGCGATGTGCATGCCGATGAGGCGACCTTCGCCCGCATCGAGGCGCACGTAGGCATCGCCAATGTCGGCCTTGCCAGCACGAATCGACTTGATCTCGGTCCCCGAGAGAACAACTCCTGCCTCATAGCGCTCGACGATCTCGTACTCATAGGAGGCCTTGCGGTTCGAGGCGAGCGTGGTCCCCGAGGGGGGCGCCGCCGGCTTTGGGGCAGGGGAGGACGCCGTCTTGACTGGTGTCTTAGCCATAGCGTTACCTCCTCTCGAACTACGTTGCGGCCCTTGGGCGCCCCTGTAGGGTACGCGCCAACCGAGGGTGGGTGTGCTGCGGGGTGACTGGCAGGGGAGACGAGAGAGCCCCGGCCCGAAGGCCAGGGCTCTGCTCAGTTATTACCGCTCTCGCGGGTCAACTATGCGTTGACCTCGTGAGAGGCGGCGGTACAACTGTCATTAGACACTGCACACCACCTCCTTTCGTCTGCGGCGAACGATACGCCTCCGCAGGGTCGGGCGCAAGTACCGTGTGGCGGAGTCCTACTTGAAGGCGTCCAGCGCCGCCTCCAGCACTGGATCCACCTCTGAGCCCTCAGGGGCTGAGGTCACCGCAATGTCTGGCGTCAGACCGATCTTGTGGATCCATCGACCATTTGGCGTCAGCCACTTGGCAATCGTCAGCTTGAGGCCCGACCCATCACTCAGGTCGATGAAGGTTTGCACTACACCCTTACCAAAGCTCGGCTCGCCGATCAGGATCGCTCGTCCACGATCTTGTAGTGCACCCGCAAGGATCTCACTCGCCGATGCGCTTCCTTTGTTGATCAACACAACGAGCTGAATAGATTCATCTGTGGCGATACCGCCCGCCTGTGCTGAGGTGCTCTTCTGCTCACCACGGCTGTCTTCTTCGATATAGACAACACCGTCGGCGATGAATTCGCTGGCGATCGTGAGTGCGGTGGAGAGATAGCCGCCCGGATCATCACGCAGGTCAAGCACAATCTTGTCGCCGCCAGCGTCAACAATCTTCTGCAGCGCCACACGGAATTGATCGGCCGCAATGTCGGTGAATTCGTTGAGTGCGATGTAGTCAACGCGGTCTCCAGCAGCTGTCTGCAGTTGCTTGGTTGCCACCGCAGGAAGTTCAATCTTGGCCCGCACAATAGATACATCACGCGGCGCCGTGGTGCCGGTGCGAACAGTGATGACGACGGTCGTCCCCTCTGCGCCGCGCACCTTGAGCACCGCTTGATCAATGGAGAGTCCGGTGAGCGCGTCACCATCAACGGCGAGGAACTCGTCGCCACCAAGGATTCCTGCGGCACGCGCCGGAGCACCTTCAATAGTTGAAGCGACCGTAAGAAGGCAATCGCTACTGATCGCGGTGCAGAGCTCGCCCGCAGATGTGCGCAGGTCAATCACCGCTCCGATGCCGGTGAAGCTCCCCGAGAGCCCCTCCTTCATCGCGGCCATCTCTTCCGCGGTGAGGTATTGAGAATACGGATCATCAAGCGAGTCAACGAGACCCTTGATTGCGCCGTTGACGAGATCCTCATCGGTTTTTGGCCCAACGTGCTGCTCTTGAATAAGGGTGAGCACCTCGTTGAAGCGTGCAAGGTCAAGGCTGCTGTTCTCTTGCGCGCTGTTGTTGCTGGAGCGCAGCCCTGCGTTGTAGGCGGCGACGGCAATGATGACGGCGAGAAGGAGTCGGCCAACGCGCGTGAAGAGTGGGGTTCCGGTTGGCGTCAGGCTCATGGTCGTGCTCCTTCGCTGCGTGTGGCGACTAGTTCAGTCGCCCTCGCAGAGAGAGTAGCGCGCCGAGCGCCCCAAGGCCGAGCCCAGCGGCGATTACGGAGAGGGAGACCTGTCCGGCGAGGATCGCCGACGTTTGAACAGGAAGGACACGGAAGAGGTTGAGCATGACGGCGCCGATGCTGGCACTCAAGATGCCGAAGATAAAGAGCGTGATCAGCGCTCCTGCCGCGCCGATCGCGAGCCCCTCGAGAATGAATGGGAGACGCACCCAGGTGGCGCTCGCGCCAACGATGCGCATGATGGCGATCTCGTCGCTGCGCGCCAAGATGGCGAGACGAATGGCGTTGACTACCACGGCAAGCACGGCAAGCGAGAAGCCGATCACGATGACCAGGCCAACGATGCGCAGCGCACCGGTAATGGCGACGAGGCTTTCAGCAAGCGCGCGTCCATCAATGATGCGACTAAACGAGGAGGCCGCGGTGATTGAGGCGAGACCGTCTGCAACTCGCCCTGTGTCTGCAGGGTTGTCGAGCGCGATCTCGTAGCTCGCGGGGAGTGGATTCACGTCGAGATTGCCCGTGAGGTCCGGCTCGCCACGCTCCTTCAAGCGCACCTTGAAGGCGGCAAGGGCATCGCCTGCGCTCACATACGTTGCAGCCTTCACCCCATCAATTCCTTCGATTTGAACTTGAATTGAGCGCGCCTCACTCTCGGTGACGGAGCTCTTGAGATAGGCAATGACCTCGACCTTTGAGTCGGCATACGAGAGCGCCGCATCAAGCCCTGCGCGAATAACGAGCACCGAAGCGAGCACCATCAGCATGAGCGTCATCGTGGTTGTGGCAGCGATCGTTGCCAGACGATTGCGAGAGAGGCCGTTTGCAGCCGCAGAGATGCTCAGCCGAATAAGACGGCGGCGATTTGATTGGCTCTCGCGCTGCACGCTCATCAGCCGACCCGGTGATACGTTGCGTTCGCTTCGTCGCGAATGAGGCGACCGCCCTCGAGGCCGATCACACGTCGGCGCAGTGTGGTGACGATGTCAGAGTCGTGCGTTGCGACTAACACTGTGACACCGAGGCGATTAATGTCCATCAGAAGCTCCATGATCTCCCAGCTGATAAGCGGATCAAGGTTTCCGGTTGGCTCATCCGCAATGAGTAGTTCGGGTTCACCAACAATGGCACGTGCGATCGCGGTGCGCTGCTGCTCGCCGCCAGAGAGCTCAGATGGGTAGCGATCGGCGAGACGCGCCAAGCCCACGATGCGCAGCGCTCGTTCGGTAGCGGTTGCGACGTGTTCTGGCTCCGCCCCAGTTACCTCCAGCGCAAAGGCGACGTTCTCGCGCACGGTTCGTCGCGGCAAGAGGCGGAAGTCTTGAAAGATGACGCCAACCCGTCGACGAAGCTTTGGCACCTCACCCCCGGAGAGACGATGCACTGGGAAGCCAGCGACATGCACCTCGCCTGCGGTTGGAAGCACGTCGCGGACCAAGAGGCCGATCAGCGTTGACTTACCCGCCCCCGATGGCCCAACGAGGAAGGCAAACTCTCCGCGCTGAATGGTGAGGCTCACCTCGCCGAGGGCGATGTGGCCACTCGGATAGGTCACAGAGACTCCCTGCAGCTCGACCACAGCGGCTTCCGTTGCACCAAGTTCTACTACATCGCTCATTCGTGGATCCTACTCCTCATCCACGCTGCCGCCCGCAAGCGGTGCTCCAGTAGAGACGCGCTCCAGCTCAGCAAGAATGAGCGCATCAAAGTCACCATCAAGCACGCCAACGGTGTCTGACGTTTGGTGGCCCGTGCGATGGTCCTTCACCATTTGGTATGGGTGCAGCACATAGCTGCGGATCTGATTCCCCCAGCCGGCGGAGATCGTTTCACCGCGCACACGCGCAAGCTCATCTTCGCGCGCGCGGATCTTGAGTTCAATCAGTTTACCGCGCAACATCCGCTCCGCTGTTTCACGGTTCTGCATCTGTGAACGCTGGTTCTGGCTGGAGACGACGGAGTTCGTTGGAAGGTGCGTGAGGCGTACTGCAGACTCAGTCTTGTTCACGTGCTGGCCACCTGCGCCGCTGGAGCGATACGTATCGACGCGAATCTCATCCCAGTTGAGCGTTACCTCGGCATCGTCCTCTACCTCTGGAATGACTTCAAACATCGCAAACGTTGTCTGTCGGCGCTTCTGTCCGTCGAATGGCGAGATGCGCACCAGGCGATGAACACCGCGCTCTGCGCGCAGCCATCCGAATGCATTGCGACCACGAATCTCTAGTACAACGCTGCGATAGCCAGCGCCTTCACCTTCAGTTGAATCCACGATCTCCGTTGCGAAGCTATGTCGCTCAGCCCACCGCATGTAGGCGCGCAGCAGAATGGCGGTCCAGTCACACGCTTCGGTTCCACCAGCGCCCGCTTGAATGGTCACGATGGCGTCGGCATCGGCGTACTCGCCACTAAAGAGGAGCGAGGTGCGCGCCTTCTCGAAGTCGCCCTCCAGGAGCGCCGCCTTCGCTGAGACCTCGTCTTGCAGTCCCTGGTCGCCCTCTGACTCGGCCAGCTCGAAGAGTTCACCGAGGTCGCGGGCGGCGGTGGTGAGCTCTTTCCAGAGGGTGAGCTCTTCGCGGAGCCCTTCTGCCTCGCGGGCGAGCCGCCGAGCGACGCGCTGGTCATCCCAGAAGCCGGGGGCGAGCATTGCCGCCTCGATTTCAGCCAGGCGAGCAGCCTTTGTTACAGGGTCAAAGACGCCCCGAGGTCGCCTCGATGCGGCCGAGCAGGTCCCGCAGGGAGGTGGCGTCGACGCTCACCCTGCACCCTTACCCAGCCGAACCGCGGCACCCACGGGGGACTCGCTGCTCGCGCTATGCGCCATGGCACTTCTTGTATTTCTTCCCAGAGCCGCAGGGGCACGGGTCATTCCGGCCAACGCCAGCGGCCGCCACAACAGGCGCCTTTGGCGCTGGGGCTGACGTGGTGCTCGCTGAACTAGTGGCGACGATCTTGGGGCGCGGCGCCTCCTGCTGCACCACGCTGACACGCAAGATGGAGCGACCGATGCTGACGCGGATGAGCCCCTGGAATTCGTCGTAGAGCTTGAAGGCTTCCTTCTTAAAGGCGTTCAGTGGATCCTCTTGGGCATAGCCGCGCAGCCCGATGCCGCGACGCAGATCATCAACCTCAGTGAGGTGCTCTACCCAGAGCTGATCAATGCTGCGCAAGATCACGGCGCGCAAGACGCGCGGCCAGATCTCTGGGCCGAACTCCGCCGCCTTCTTGTTGAGCGCCTCGAGCGCAGCAACCTCAATCGCATCAATTAGGATTGCATCTTCGACAATGTTGTCGAGACCCTCAGGTGGCTCAATGCCTGCGCGTCGCAGATCACCCCGCAGCGCTTCAAGGCTCCAATCACCAGGAAGGCCAGGAGGGCAGTGCGTCATCACGATGGAGCGCGCCTCTGCGCGGAGTGAATCCTCAACGGTCAGGTTGAGATCGTCGCCGTGCAACACGCGGTTACGTTCGCCGTAGACAGTGGCGCGCTGCTTGTTGATGACATCGTCAAACTCAACGACGCGCTTGCGGATGTCGAAGTTGTACCCCTCAACACGCGTCTGTGCGCCTTCAATTGTTCGACTGACCATCGACGACTCAAGCGCCTGTGACTCATCAAAGCCGAGGCGATCCATCAGGCCGATCACGCGCTCACCAGCGAAGCGCTTCATCAGGTCGTCTTCAAGTGAGAGGTAGAAGCGCGACGAACCAGGGTCGCCCTGGCGACCGGCACGACCACGGAGCTGGTTATCGATGCGGCGTGAATCGTGTCGCTCGGTACCAATAATGCGCAGACCGCCGGCGGCGAGGACGATCTCACGATCGGCTGCACAGGAGCGCTCCGCCTCCGCGAGCGCCTCTGCGTACGTTGCGGCATCAACTTCGGCAGGATTGAGTCCGCGCACGCGGAGTGCCTCAGAGGCAAGCCCGGCAGGATTACCGCCGAGCACGATGTCGGTACCGCGACCGGCCATGTTGGTGGCGATCGTCACTGCACCGCTGCGTCCCGCCTGTGCAACGACAGGTGCCTCACGCTCGTGCTGCTTGGCGTTCAAGACGTTGTGAGGGATCCCTTCACGCTTCAGAAGCGTCGCGAGATGTTCCGATCGTTCCACCGATGTGGTGCCGACCAGTACTGGCTGGCCAGCGGCACGTCGCTCCTTGATGTGCTCCACGATGGCGGCATCTTTCGCCCGCTCAGTGCGATAGACAAGATCAGACTGATCGTCACGCACCATCGCTCGGTGCGTTGGAATGGCGGTGACCTCAAGGTTGTAGATCTTGCTGAACTCTTCCGCCTCGGTCATGGCGGTACCGGTCATGCCGGCGAGCTTGCCGTAAAGACGGAAGTAGTTCTGGAAGGTGATCGTTGCGAGCGTTACCGACTCTCGCTGAACGTGGAGCCCCTCTTTCGCTTCGATCGCCTGGTGTAACCCTTCCGACCAACGACGCCCTGGCATCTTACGGCCGGTGAACTCGTCAACAATGACGATCTCACCCTCTTCAACGATGTAGTCGCGATCGCGCTTGAAGAGCGCGTGCGCACGCAGCGCCGATTCAAAGTGTCGCGCCATGAGCGGATCACCGCTGTAGAGGTTCTCAATGCCGAGCATTTGCTCGACGCGAGCCACGCCCTCCTCTGTTGGCGAAACCGCCTTCTCTTTCTCGTCGAGGAAGTAGTCGCCGCCACCCTCTGCGCCAGCGTCGCGTGCGCGCAGGCGCGGCACCAACTTCGAGAACGTCGCATAGAGGTCTTGTGATTCGGCTGCCTGGCCGCTAATGATGAGCGGGGTTCGTGCTTCGTCAATCAGGATGTTGTCGACCTCGTCGACGATGGCGAAGGCGTGTCCACGCTGTACGCGCTGCTCAAGTTCGGTGACCATGTTGTCGCGCAGGTAGTCGAATCCGAACTCATTATTCGTGCCGTAGGTCACATCGGCGGCATACGCCTCACGTCGGGTGACAGGGCGCAGCTTGGCGGTCTGCTCGTCGCTGCTGTGGTATTCGGGATCAAACAGGTACGAGCTGTCGTGCGCGATCACGCCAATGGAGAGACCCATGAAGGCGAAGATCGGGCCCATCCAGCGCGCGTCGCGACGAGCGAGGTAGTCGTTCACGGTCACCACGTGCACGCCCCGACCACCAACGGCGTTGACGGTGGCACCGAGCGGGCCCACGAGCGTCTTCCCTTCGCCGGTGCGCATCTCGGCGATCTTCCCTTGATGCAGCACGATGGCGCCAAGAATCTGCTCGTCGTATGGGCGCATGCCAGTGGTGCGGCGCGATGCTTCGCGTGCCGCGGCAAGAATCTCTGGCAGCTCCTTGTCGAGCGCGGTCTTTAGCGCATCACCTTCGAGCGTGCGCAGCACGGCGGAGATCGCGTCAATGCGCGCACGAATCTCGTTGTCGGTCGCCGCCTCCATCTCGTTGGCGCGCGCGTTGACGGCGTCGAGAATTGGCTTGAGCCGACCGAGCTCGCGGTCGTTTGAATCTACAAGTCGGGAGAGAAATCCGAAGACCATCGCTGGCGGAGGCCTAGCGCCAGAATCCGGCGGAGTACCCGATCACCAGGATGCCGAAGGTAAGCGCGGCGAGCACAACCCAGAAGAGGGCACTTACCGGCCTGCTGGTCGGATTCATTTCAGGATTTTTCATCGGCGCAGCGTTCCACCGCGGGCTACGCAGCGATGCGCGCCAGTCCACGTTCTTCTCGGGAGCGCGCGCGACAATCGCACCACGCTCATCCGGGCGATGCAGCTTCAACGTCATCGTCGCGATCGCCTCGCGCTCGTCGGAACGGTCGAGACTGGACCCGTCTGATTCTCATCCCAGAAGAGCATCTCTTCGGCTGTTGCCGACTCCTTGCCGAAGAGTGCGCCGACCGATTCACCGAGATGAATGCGTCGGATCGCCTCACCGAAGAGCGGGGCAGAGGAGAGGCGCTTGATCTTCGTGCTCTTTGCGCCGACTGGCATTGGGATGGAGTCGGTCACCACCACCTCAAGCACGTTGCAGTTTTCGATGCGCTCAATCGCTGGGCCAGAGAAGACGCCGTGTGTGGCACACGCGGTCACTTCAATCGCGCCGGCCTTCTCAATTGCACGGACAATTTCCGTAAGCGTGCCAGCGGTATCAATCTCGTCGTCGACGATAACGACGCGCTTCCCCTTCACGTCACCGATGACGTTTAGTACTTCGGCCTCGTCGTTGTTCCCCTCGCGGCGCTTCTCCACGATGGCGAGCGGTGCATTAAGAAGCTCAGCAAAGGTGCGCGCGCGCTTGGCGAATCCAAGGTCGGTGACGACGACAAGGTTCTCAGTGCCGCGCCGGCGCATGTAGTTGGAGAGGAGATGCACGGCGGTCAGCTCGTCGACAGGAACATTGAAGAAGCCCTGCAGCTGGCCCTGATGAAGGTCGAGCGTAAGGATGCGGTTCGCGCCAGCAACCTGCAGCATGTCGGCGACGAGGCGCGCGGTGATCGGCACGCGCGGCTGATCTTTCTTGTCGGAGCGGCCATAGCCGTAGTACGGAATGACGGCGGTGATGCGGCCTGCCGAGGCGCGCTTAAACGCGTCGATCATGATCAGGAGCTCCATGATGGAGGTGCTCACCGGGCGCGATGTTGGCTGCACGATGAAGACATCCTTCTCGCGCGCGTTGTCGAGGATCTTGACGAAGATGTTCTCGTTGGCGAAGGCGAAGACTTCTGCCTTGCCGATCTGGCGTCCGAGGTAGCGTGCGATCTTTGCCGCAAGTTCGGGGTTGGCGTTCCCCGTGTAGACGTCGATCGAATCTGCCCTCATCGCCGTCCTCCGCTCTCTGGACGGGTCACTCTTAGCGACCCGTACGCTTCTTCGGGGCTGGCTTCCCCTTTGCGACCGGCTTTGACTTCGCTGCTGGCTTCCCCTTTGCGACCGGCTT
>QWRK01000009.1:0-16193 GCA_003670455.1 Candidatus Aquidulcis sp.
GCCGCGTCGCTGGAAGTGGCGGGCGCGCTAGGATGCACCCATGCCAAGCGATCAGTCACCGAAGGGCGCCGCACCACGACGCACGACTGCGCGTGCCGCCAGCGTGACAACTCCGGCCCCCGCCGCAACCGTGGCCCCAGCAAGCTCGGGTCTCGCCGGCAGCAGCCCGTGGGCCTACGCCCCAGCCCCCGAATCCCGTGAGATCGTCACGATTCGCCAGCGCTACGGCCTCTTCATCGACGGGAAGGAGCGCGCCCCCTCAGGCGGCGAGGTCACCATCACCTACAACCCAGCCACCGAGGAGCCCCTCGCCGAGATCGCGAAGGGGACCCCCGCCGACGCCGACCGCGCCATTGAGGCCGCCGACCGCGCCTATCGCAAGGTCTGGTCGAAGCTGCACCCACGTGAGCGGGCTAAGTACCTCTACCGCATCAGTCGCATCCTGCAGGAGCGCAGCCGCGAGTTCGCCGTCACCGAAACGATGGACTCGGGGAAGCCGATCCGTGAGTCGCGCGATGTGGATGTGCCACTCGCCGCGGCGCACTTCTGGTACTACGCCGGCTGGGCCGACAAGCTTCAGTACGCCGTTCCAGGTCGCCGACCAGAGGCACACGGCGTCGTCGGGCAGGTGATCCCGTGGAACTTCCCACTCCTCATGCTGGCGTGGAAGATCGCCCCAGCGCTTGCCGCGGGCAACACCGTGGTTCTGAAGCCTGCCTCAACGACGCCGCTCACCGCACTCCTCTTCGCCGATGTCTGCCGCCAGGCCGAACTCCCCGACGGCGTCGTCAACATCGTCACCGGCCCGGGCAGCACCGGCATGTCAATCGTCACCGACCCGCGCGTCGCGAAGGTCGCCTTCACCGGCAGCACCTCCGTCGGCGTCACGATCGCCAAGGGGATCGCTGGACAGGGGAAGGGCCTCACGCTGGAGCTCGGTGGCAAGGCGGCCAACATCGTCTTTGAAGACGCCGCGCTCGACCAGGCGGTTGAAGGTGTCGTCAACGGCATCTTCTTCAACCAGGGTGAGGTCTGCTGCGCTGGCAGCCGCCTCCTCGTACAAGAGTCCATCGCCGAAGAGTTCCTCGCGCGACTGCGCGATCGCATGTCCATGCTGCGCATCGGCGATCCGATGGATAAGAACACCGACATTGGCGCGATTAACTCCAAGGCACAGATGGAGAGCATCGGCGAACTCGTAGCGAGCGGCGTCGCCGAGGGTGCCCAGATCTGGCAGCCCGTCTGCGACCTGCCAACGCGCGGCTGGTTCTTCCGACCAACCCTCTTCACCAACGTGGCGCAGAGCCACCGCATCGCCCGCGAAGAGATCTTCGGGCCAGTGCTGGCAACGATTACCTTCCGCACCGTTGCTGAGGCGATCGAGAAAGCGAACAACACGGCCTACGGACTCTCCGCTGGCATCTGGACGGAGAAGGGGAGCCGCATCCTGCAGGTTGCCAGCGCCCTCAAGGCGGGCGTCGTCTGGGCCAACACCTTCAATCGCTTTGATCCAACCGCGCCATTCGGCGGCTACAAAGAGTCCGGCTACGGACGTGAGGGTGGCATGCAGGGCTTGCATGCTTACCTGAGGAGCTCCTAGTCATGGGGAAGAAGTCGAAGCGCACCGAGAAGCTCAACTTGCCCCTGGCGATTGAGTCATCAGAGGGTTCCGAGCGTCTTGAGGTGCGCCGCACCGCCAAGCTCTACATCGGTGGCGCGTTTCCGCGCAGTGAATCAGGTCGCAGCCGAGAGGTGCAGCTCACGAAGGGTGGCGTCGCCAACATTGCCGGCGGTTCGCGCAAGGATTTGCGCGAAGCGGTTCGTGTCGCGCGCATCGCCGCAGAGCCATGGGCCGCGCGCACCGCAATGGTGCGCGGACAGATTCTCTATCGTGTTGCTGAGCTGATGGAGGGTCGCGCGGCGCAGTTCCGTGATGACCTGATCAACCACGGCGCATCAAAGTCCGACGCCGCGGCAGAGGTCTCGGCCGCCATCGATCGCATGGTCTGGTACGCAGGCTGGCCCGACAAGCTCTCTGCCGTACTAGGCGGCACCAATCCCGTCGCCTCGTCGCACTTCGTCTTCACTCTCCCTGAGCCAACGGGCGTGATCGCCTCCATCGCACCAGAGGCCTCGCCACTCCTCGGTCTTGTCTCGCGACTCGGTGGCATCCTCGCCGGCGGCAATGTGGCGATTGTCCTTGCGAGCGAATCAGCACCACTTCCCGCCGTCACCCTGGCTGAAACCCTCGCCGTGAGCGATGTTCCGGCGGGCGTGGTGAACATCATCACCGCGCGCCGCGCCGAACTGTTGCCGCACCTGGTGCGCCATGCCGACATCGATGGGTATGACCTGTGGGGCTGCCCCGACGAGCTCCTCGTCGAAGCGGAGCAGGGTGCCGCGGAGCATGTCGCCCGTGTGGCACGTCGCCCGCATGGGGTGAAGGATCGCGCCGACGCCTTTGATGGCGAGCGCGGCGAGCGCATCGACGGTATTACCGCCTTCCTCGAAATGAAGACCGTCTGGCACCCGATCGGCTCGTAGCCGACGCTCCCGCGCCCCTGAGGCGCGCCAGCTAGTGCGCGCTAGTCGAGGGTGAAGTCGTCCGGATCGGCGTATGCGCCCGTCACCTCTTTTTCGAGCTGCATCAGCAGGTCATTGACCAGGCTTGATGCGCCGAAACGGAAGCGGTCGGGGGTCAACCAGTCAGGGCCGAGCGTCTCGTGAACGACCACCAGATATTGGATCGCCTCTTTCGCCGTGCGAATGCCGCCAGCTGGCTTCATGCCCACCACCTTGCCGGTGCGGTTCCAATGCTCGCGAATCGTTTCGAGCATGACGAGGGTCACCGGTAGCGTCGCCGCTGGCGTGACCTTGCCCGTTGAGGTTTTGATGAAGTCACCACCGGCGGCAATCGCCAGTGCCGATGCGCGCCGAACGTCGTCGTAGGTGCCGAGTTCGCCCGTCTCGAGAATGACCTTCAGGTGTGCCGGGCCACAGGCCTCTTTCACGGCGACGATCTCATCCCACACCTTGGCGTAATCGCCGGCGAGGAAGGCTCCGCGGTCGATCACCATGTCAATCTCGTCGGCGCCAGCGGCAACCGCGTACTTCGTCTCAGCAATTTTGAGGTCGATCCATGAGCGGCCGCTCGGGAATGCTGTGGCAACGGCGGCAACTTTGACGCTGCTCCCCTTGAGCGCCTCTTTCGCCACGCCCACAAGGTCTGGGTAGCAGCAGAGCGCCGCGACCGAGGGCATTGAGGCATCGCCAGGCAACGGGCGCATCGCCTTCGTTGCCAGCTGGCGAATCTTCCCCGGGGTGTCTTTCCCTTCAAGAGTGGTGATGTCGCACATGCTCAGCGCCAGGCGGAGCGCCCACACCTTGGAGGACTTCTTAATGGATCGCGTCTTCAGGGTGGCGACACGCTCCTCGATGCCCACGCGGTCAACTGGGGTCGCGTCGCGGAGCCAGGCCCCGAGCGCTCGTGAATCTGTCGCAACTGGCAGTGACGAGGTCATACGGGGGAGTATCCTCTCTCTCGCGGAGATGCGCACGCGGGTGCGCAACCTGCGAGACAGTAGATGGGGAGGGGAGCCGTGGAGTTCCAGCGCGCCGACGATGCTCGTCGCCTCTTCTTCGAGATGCCGAAGCCAGAGCTCCACCTGCATCTCGATGGCTCACTTGATCCAGCCCTGGCACTCGAACTTGCCGCAACGCGCAACGTTGATGCCCCGCGGGATTGGGCAGGGATGCGCGCCGCGCTGGTCGCCCCCGAGCGTTGCGCCGATCAGGCCGATCTCTTGCGCGCATTCGACCTACCGATCGCCCTTCTACAAGATGCCGAGGCGCTCGATCGTGCCGCAGAGCAGTTGGTGCGCGCCAAGGCGGCAGAGAACGTTGCCTACCTTGAGATGCGTTGGGGGCCACACCTTCACACCGCAAAGGGACTGACGCAGACGCAAGTGATCGCCGCCGTTGCGGCGGGGGCGCGACGCGCAGCCGCAGAAACCGGCATTGAGGTGCGTCTGATCGTCACCGCTCTCCGCTCCCATTCTCTGGAAGAGAATCGCAACCTCGCAACTGCCGCAGTCGCCGCCCAAGATCTTGGCGTCGTGGCCTTTGATCTTGCGGGGCGCGAGGCGGCCTTCCCTGACCCGCTCACATTCAAGGAGTCATTCGACATCGCGCGCAACGGAGGGCTCGCGATCACGCTCCATGCAGGGGAGTGGGGTGGTGCCGCGCAGGTGCGTCGCGCCCTTGAGGTGCAGCCGGCACGCATCGCTCACGGCGGTGTTGCGGTTGATGACCCATCGCTCTGTGTCGAGCTCGCAGCGCGCAACGTTTCGCTCGATCTCTGTCCGACCAGCAACACGCAGGCCGCCATTGTTCCGGGCTACGGCGATTTCCCAATCGCCGGACTCCGCCGTCGCGGCGTGCCGATCACCCTCAACACCGACGACCTCGTAGTGAGCGACGTCACCCTCTCCGAGGAGTACCTCAGCGTCCACCGCCGGCTGGGGCTCCCGGTTGCAGACCTGATCGACCTCGCGCGAGCCGGCTACGACTTCGCCTTCGCCGAGCAGGGAACCAAAGTCCGTCTCAGAAACGCCCTAGAGACGTGGCTGTCGCAACGGGGTATGTAACAGAGCCGCAACCTTCTCCCGCTACCGAATTGCAATGCGCGCGCATATCCCGCCGTTATAAGGCACAATTCCGCCACGGTCAGCGAATGGCTGGCCCGCTCGGCGCCGTGGGCGTCTGGGCAAAAGAAAATAGCGGAGGGCTACATACATATGAAGACGCGAATGTTCGCGCTCCTCACCGTTCTCGCTCTTCTCGCCGCAGCGTGCGGTGGCTCGACGGCTTCGCCGTCAGCCTCTGCCGATGCCGGGAAGGCCGACTACAAGGCATGCCTCTCGTTGGACACGGGTGGACCTGCCGACAAGAACTTCAACCAGTCAGCCTACGAGGGCCTCGAGGCACTCAAGGCTGAAGGGTTCCAGACGGCCTACACGACCGCTGTTGATGACTCGTCGTACGCGCCGAACATTCAGCAGTTGATCGACCAGGGCTGCAATACCGTGATCGCCGTCGGCTACAACCAGGGCACCGCCCTGCAGGCAGCCGCGCTCGACACTGCCAATGCAGACATTGCATTCGGTTGGGTAGACGCAACCTGGGCACTTGAGGATGGCACGATTCCGGCGAACTTCACCGGTATCGACTTCCAGATCGACGAGGCTTCGATGCTTGCCGCCTACTTGGCAGCTGGCATCTCGAAGACCCACGTCATCGCCACCTACGGTGGAGCCCCATACCCAGGCGTAACCAAGTTCATGGATGGCTGGGTCGCCGGCGCCAAGTACTACGCCGACAAGAAGGGCGTTGCAACTGATGTCCTCGGCTGGGATCCAGTCGCAGCTACCGGTACGTTCAACCCAGCGGCCGCGCCGTTCAACGACGTGCTCTTTGGTAAGACGACCGCAGAGGCCTTCATGGGCCAGAACGCCGACGTTGTGCACGCAGTTGCGGGCACCACGGGCAACGGCACCTATCAGGCAATGATGGATGCAGGCAAGTACTCGGTCGGTGTGGACCTCGACCAGTGCGTCAGCCTTCCTGAGTATTGTGGAACGCTCCTGACCTCAGCACAGAAGAACATCGGTGCTGCAGTGATCACGGCAGTGAACGACAACTACACAGGCAAGAAGGGTGGCACCAACTACATCGGTACGCTCGAGAACGGCGGCGTTCAGATCGCCACGCTCGATCGCACCGAGTCGGCTTGGACCGCAACCTTCGGTACGCTCGTAACCGCTGAGCTCAAGGCAGAGGTCGACGCCCTTAAGGCTGCGATCATTGACGGCTCGGTTGTTGTCCTCGAGTGGGCAAAGAAGTAAGTACTTCTCCATCGCTTCGGCGATGAAGTAGTCGCTCTCCGCCCGGATGCCTCGGCATCCGGGCGGAAGAGTATCTCTAGCAAAGCAGTGGCAGAGTAGGGAGGGTTTGCATCGCATGAGGCTTGAACTGCAGAAGATTACGAAGCAGTTCCCTGGCGTTCTGGCGAACGATCGCATCTCTATCTCTGTTGATAAGGGTCAAGTCCTCGGCCTTCTCGGTGAGAACGGCGCAGGGAAGACCACCCTGATGAACATCCTCTCGGGCCTCTATCGGCCTGACTCCGGCAAAATTCTGATTGATGGCAAGGAGCGCATCTTCCGCGATCCTGCCCAGGCCATTGATGCGGGCATCGGTATGGTGCACCAGCACTTCATGCTCGTACCAGTGTTCGACGTCACCGAATCGGTTGTTCTCGGCAACGAGCCAACCAAAGGCCCTCTCGGCAGCTTTGATCGAGCCACTGCGCGCGCGCAGGTTGTAGAGCTCTCAAAGAAGCACGGCCTGCATGTTGACCCAGACGCGAAGATCGAATCACTCCCAGTTGGTGTTCGTCAGCGCGTTGAGATCCTGAAGGCGCTCTACCGCAAGAGCGACATCCTCGTTCTTGATGAGCCTTCCGCCGTGCTCACTCCTCAAGAGACCGAGGAGCTCTTCGAAATCATTCGTGGCCTTGCAAAGGGCGGCACCTCAGTCATCTTCATTACCCACAAGCTGAACGAGGTCATTGCGGTTGCCGACAAGATCACCGTCCTGCGCCGTGGCGCTGTCGCTGGCGAGACGACGCCGAAGAAGGCGACCGCGGCCAAGCTCGCCGAGATGATGGTCGGACGCGAGGTGCAGCTCACCGTTAGCCGCTCCAAGTCCAAGGTCGCGGAACCGATCCTGCAGGTGAAGGGGCTCAATGTCCTGAATGACGCGGGCGGACTTGCCGTGAACAGCGCAACCTTTGAAGTCCGCAGCGGCGAGATCCTCGCAGTTGCGGGAGTGCAAGGGAATGGCCAGACCGAGCTTGTTGAGGCCCTGACCGGCCTACGTCTCGTTGACTCAGGCACCGTTGTACTTGAGAAGAAGCCGCTGCATGCAGGTTCGCCACGCGAGATCGCCATGGCAGGGGTTGCACACATTCCCGAAGATCGCAACCGCGACGGCATGGTCAAGGGTATGACCATCGCTGAGAACTACATCTTGAACACGTACCACCTTCCGCAGTACAGCAAGAACGGCCTGCTGAACCGCAAGGCGATCGCCGCGGCGACGGAGCAGGCGGTGAAGGACTTTGACGTTCGCACTCCGTCAATCAACACCGACATCGCGTCGCTCTCCGGCGGCAACCAGCAGAAGGTGATCGTTGCGCGCGAGTTCAGCCGCAATGTCCGTCTGGTCATTGCTGCGCAGCCAACGCGTGGTTTGGACGTCGGCTCGATTGAATACATCCATCGCCGCATCGTGGAGCAGCGCGATGCTGGCGCCGCGGTGCTAATCGTAAGCACTGAGCTCGACGAAGTCCTTGCGCTCGGCGATCGTGTCGCCGTGATGTACGAGGGCCGGATTGTCGGCATTCTGGATGCCAAGGAGGCGACGCGTGAGCGGGTCGGCCTCCTCATGGGAGGTATCACCAAGTGAACGGCTTGAAGAAATTCGGCTCAAAGATTCGCGTTCCAGCACTTTCGATCTCAGTAGCGCTGCTCGTTGGCGCGCTCTTCATCATCTTCACCGACATTGAAGTGCTTGGCGGCCTCCTCTCAGATCCAATTGGTGCCTTGAGCCTCGGCATTGGCCGAGCAGCGACCGCTTACAGTGCCCTCTTCCGTGGAGCGTTCGGCGATCCAGAGACTATCGGGAAGGCACTCGCCTCCAATGGCGACATCAAGCTCTGGGCACGTGCCTTGCGGCCGATCGTTGAAAGCGTTGTTGCCTCCGTACCGCTGATCTTCGTTGGGCTTGGCGTATCGGTAGCGTTCCGAACCGGCATCTTCAATATCGGTGGTGCTGGTCAGTACACCATGGGTGCCGTTGGTGGCACCATCGCGGCCCTCGCCTTTGGCGCTGGAGTTACCCCCGCGCCGATCGCCATCCTGCTCGTGATGATCTTTGGAGTTGTTGGGGGAGCAGCCTGGGCGTTCATTCCTGGCTATCTGAAGGCTCGCGTCGGCGCGAGTGAGGTGATCACCACGATCATGCTCAACTTCATCGCTGGGCAGTTCGTCTTCTTCCTCGTATCGAACTTCGAATTCATCCAGAAGCCACCACGAATTCAGCCAGTATCGAAGGAGCTCAGTCAGTTCGTTGATCTCCCTGGGATCTTGCCGATCGCAGCTCTGCGGATGGACATCAGCATCATCATCGCGCTCCTCACCGCCGTTGCCGTCAGCTGGTTCCTCTTCCGTTCTACTCGTGGATTTGAGCTTCGTGCGGCCGGGTTGAACCTTGCTGCCGCGAAGTATGCGGGCATTGGCGCAGGCACCTCAATCATCACCGCAATGCTGATCTCTGGAGCAATCTCTGGTCTTGGTGGTGCACTTGTGGCTGTTGGCACGATCAAGCAGCTCTCGCCTGGCATCGCTGGAAGCGTTGGCTTCACTGCGATCGCCGTTGCCCTCGTTGGTGGTACGCGGCCGAGCGGCGTGGTTGCAACGGCGCTCGTCTTCGGTCTTCTGCAGCACGGCGGTAGCCTGATGCAGGTGCAAACCGGCATCCCGATCGAAATGCTCCTCTTCATTCAGGCGCTCGTCATCGCCTTCATCGCGGCTCCTGATCTGACGCTTGGCATTCTGAAGAACCCGTTCCGCCGACGTCCACGTTCGGTGGCCAAGTGAGTACGCAGGGAGGCAGCGTGACCAACAAGAAGAAGCCGGTCGCAGCGGCGCGCGCGAAGACCATTACGACTGCCCCAGCAAAGCGCTCAACCCCTGTGGGAGATGGTGCAGATGCGCAGCAGCAGCTCGTAGCCTCACGCGTTCGTGCGGGTCTCTTCGCGCTCTTCACTCTGCTCTCCCTCGCCATCACAAATGGTTCAGCGGGAGTCGAGGGGAAGTTCGCATTCTGGGTGGATAAGATCGGTGGTACAGACGTTTCATTCTCAGTGCCGGTAGTACTCCTTTGGGTAGCCGTCACGGCCGGCTTTGGAGCGATGGCTGCGCTGCAGTTTGTGCGTGGCGCATCATTCAGGTGGCGCCTTGCAATCGGTCTCATTTCCCCTTTCTTGGTCTTTGCCCTTTTGGCGCGCCTCCTCGACGGAACAACCGCGAATCTGACCGTCTTCTTCACCAGCACGTTGCTGTACACCGTCCCTGTCGGAATTGGCGCACTTGCCGGAATCGTTTCAGAGCGCAGCGGAATCCTCAACATTTCCGTTGAAGGGAAGCTCCTCTTCGGCGCCATGATTGGCTCGATCGCCTCAAGCATCACGGGTATCGCCATCGCAGGGCCTATTGCCGGCGCGATCTTTGGTGCGTTGGTCAGCCTCTTCTTCGCCTGGCTCGGCATTCGCTACAAGGTCGATCAGATCATTGCGGGCACCGTCATCAACATCGGCGCGCTGGGTGTGACCACCTTTGCGTACCTGCGTATCCTTCAGCCATACAGCGAATTCAACCGCCCGATCGGCATTACGCCGATTCAGATCCCGTTCCTCTCAGACATTCCTGTGCTCGGGCCGATCCTCTTCTCGCTGAGCCCCTTCTTCTACATCGCTGTTGGCCTCGTCCTCTTCTTCACCTACATGATCTACCGCACCCGTTGGGGTCTGCGTCTGCGAGCGGCAGGCGAGCAGCCGAACGCCGCTGGTACTGTGGGTATCGACGTTGTGAAGCTGCGCTATCGCGCAATGCTGATCGCTGGCCTCCTTGCAGGCTTCGCCGGCAGCTACATCTCACTCAGCGGAACAGGTGGCTTCGGCATCAACACCAGCGCGGGTCAGGGCTTCATTGCACTTGCCGCTGTGATCTTCGGGGCGTGGAATCCGGTCTACGCGTTTGGAGCTGCACTGATCTTCGGTATGACGAGTGCGGCAACGACGCTCTTGTCAGGGCTTGGTGTTACGATCCCGCCGCAGATCTTGCTCTCCATGCCGTACATCGTCACGATCATCGTGGTGGCAGGCCTTATCGGTCGAGTGCGCGCACCAGCCTCGGCTGGCCGCCCGTACGACCAGGGATAGGGCGCTGACTCTGTGAGCAACCCGTCGGTACTTGGTTGGCCGACGTTTCATCACGCGAAGCTCACGCCACGCACGGCACCGTTTGGCACCGTTGCCAAGCCACTGCCGCTCATCATCGATAGCGATCCTGGGCTTGATGACGCGCTAGCGATTGCGTGCGCAGTGGTGCGGCCTGAGATCAATCTCCTTGCGGTGACCAGCGTGGGCGGCAACGCCGACGTGCACCATTGCACCGAGAATGCCCTGCGCCTGCTTCATCTCTACGGCGCAGATGATGTGCCGGTTGCAGAGGGTGCGGTCGGACCACTTGCTGGGCCACTCGAACGCGCCACTGAGGTGCACGGTGAGGGTGGTCTTGGCAACACCAAGCTGCCGAAGGCACCGCGCACAGCCGAACCAGAAGGTGCCGTAGCGCTGATGGCTCGCATTCTGGAGGCATCGCCTGAGCCGGTTGCGATTGCCCCGGTAGGGCCGCTGACCAACATTGCCCTGCTGATCCGTTCGTACCCACATCTTGCCCCCAAGATTTCGCACATCTGCCTGATGGGCGGATCGGTCGGCGAGGGGAACTCATCAGCTTCGGCGGAGTTCAACATCTACGCCGATCCAACCGCCGCCGAGATCGTCTTCAACAGCGGCCTGCCGATCACCATGATTGGCCTTGATGTGACGCACCACGCGATTCTGGATCGGACCATCCTCGATCGTCTCACCGCCCTGCCGGGCACATCGGCAAAGGTTGCTGCGGAACTGCTGAAGTTCTCGTTTGACCGCTCCGCAGCATGGGGCCAGGGCGAGAAGATGGCCATTCACGATGCCGTCGCCGTGCTGCATTTTGCGATTCCAGATCTCGTTGGTGTGGCGCGTTATCACGTTGTTGTGGATGCAACCCAGGGTCCGGCACGCGGTCGCACGATCGGCGATGCGAACCCATACCGACTGAAGCGCGACAAGATCGAGCCGAATTGCGACGTGGGGCTCACGATCGATAGCAAGAGATTCGCCGACGAAATGGTCGATATCTACTCGAAGCTCCCATGAGCGAGCTGAAGCCGAATCCGCTCCCGCTCTCAACACCCTTCCCACCGTCGCCGCGACGCGCGCCGCTCGGCACTGTTGCCAAGCCGCTGCCAATCATCATCGACTGCGACCCAGGCCACGACGATGCGATGGCGCTCGCCGTTGCGTTTGCTCGCCCGGAGCTGAAGGTGCTCGGCGTGACGGCCGTCGCCGGCAACGCATCACTGCCGAAGACCTACGAAAACCTGCGCCGCACCTTGGCCCTGCTTGGCGCAAACAACGTTCGTATTGCCGCTGGCGCCGATGTACCACTCGTGCGACCGCTGTGGGTTGCGCCATACGTGCACGGGGATTCAGGGCTCGACGGTGCTGAGCTGCCAGAGCCGACGGGCGTTGAGCACGCCGCGGGCGCGGTCGACCTGATTGCAACGCTGCTTCGCGAGGCGAGCGAGCCGGTGACACTGGTGCCGCTCGGCCCACTGACGAACATTGCCATCCTGCTGCGTGATCACCCCGAGCTCAAGGCGAAGATCGCCCACATCTGCTGGATGGGCGGTGCGATTGCCGAGGGGAATGTGACCGCATCGGCGGAGTTCAACTCGTACGTCGATCCCGATGCTGCCGCGATCGTCTTCGCTGCAGGGATTCCAATCACCATGGTCTGCCTCGACGCAACGCACCGCGCCCTCACCGGCGACGCGGCGATGAAGCGACTTGATGCGGCGGGGACGCTGCCAGCGAAGGTCTTTGCCGACCTGCTGCGCTTCTATGCGATCTTCCACAAAGATCGCTACGACTGGCCAGCCTCCGCCGTGCACGACGCGGTTGCGGTCGCGCACCTTGCGGTGCCGAACCTGCTGGCCCTGGTGCATGCCGCCGTTGACGTTGAGCTTGGCGACCTTGCACGTGGTCGAACGATTACCGACTGGTATGGCGATCGCCTGAAGCAGCGCGGACGCACCCCTGATGTGGATGTGGCTGTTGGTGTGGATGCGGATGCATTTGACCGCGTCCTCGTCGACGCGATCCTCTCCTTCAAGTAGCGCTAGAGCCGATCGCGGAGCTCCGCGAGTAGGCCAGGGATCGCCGCCGAAATCTCCGCGGCGGTACGTTCATATTCTGCTGGTGGGTAGCCCCACGGATCGTCGAGATCGCGCCCAGTTGCAGTTGGATCAAAGTCCCTGAGCAGACGGATCTCTGGTTGTGTGTCTGCCATGCGGATGATGGCGCGCCCGTTGCGAAGGTTGGCCTGATCGGCGGCGAGCACTAGGTCCAGGGTCGCTGCCATGGTTGGGGTGAAGAGGCGCGCCTGGTGAGTGCTTCGCAGGCCCCGTGCGCTCAAGATGGCGGCGCTGTTGGTATGCATCCCCTCGCCAGCATGCTCGTCGGAGGTTCCGGCGCTAGAGACCACCACGCGCCCAGTGAGGAGCGGGTCGGCGCTGATCGCCGCCTCAATGAGCACCTCGGCGAGAGGGGAGCGGCAGATGTTGCCGTGGCAGAGGATGAGGACTTGAAGCATCCTCGGAGCCTAGCGGATCACCTCTGGGGCGTACTCAAGGCTCGTGGTGCGTGAGGGAGCCCCGTTCGGTATCCTATGCAGAGGCACGGCGGGGTAGCTCACCGGTAGAGCAGGGGATTCATAAGCCCTTGGTAGCAGGTTCGATTCCTGCCCTCGCTACCATGCACCTTTGGGGAAGACGGAGAACGGAGGGAACCAGATGATTCCGAAGGCTCTGCGAAACGGTGCAGTCATGTTGATCCTGCTCCTGGGCACGGTCGTGCTCCTGAGCAGTGTCCTCCTTACCCCTGTGCCGGCCGCCACGAAGGACTACTCGGCATTCCTGGCCGAAGTCCGTGGGGGCAGCGTCGCCTCCGTTGTGCAGCAGGAGCAGATCCTGACCATCACCAAGACCGGCACCCCACCAGAGACCTATGAGGTGCAGGTCCCTACACAGCTGACCGATGTCTACAACGATGTCCGCGCCGCAGCCATCGCTGGTGGCCGCAATCCCGACAGCGTGACGTTCGGCGCGAAGAAGCCCGACGACTCTGGCCAGCTCTTTAGCCTGCTGATCAGCGCCCTTCTCCCGGTTCTGCTGATCGGTGGCCTCTTCGTCTTCATGATGCGCAGCGCGCAAGGACAGAACAACCAGGCGATGAGCTTCGGTAAGAGCAAGGCGAAGATGTTCATTGCGAACAAGACCCCCGTCACCTTTGCCGACGTCGCTGGCGTCGAAGAGGCCAAGGTTGAGCTGGAAGAGGTCGTGGAGTTCTTGAAGTTCCCTGAGCGCTTTGAAGCGCTCGGCGCAAAGATTCCAAAGGGCGTCCTCCTGATCGGCTCACCAGGCACCGGTAAGACCCTGCTCGCCCGTGCCGTTGCCGGCGAGGCTGGCGTGCCGTTCTTTAGCATCTCTGGCTCCGAATTCGTGGAGATGTTCGTTGGCGTTGGCGCTTCACGAGTGCGCGACCTCTTCGACCAGGCGAAGCGCAACTCGCCGTGCATTGTCTTCATCGACGAGATTGATGCGGTCGGTCGTCAGCGTGGCGCTGGACTCGGCGGTTCGCACGATGAGCGCGAGCAGACGCTGAACCAGATCCTCGTCGAGATGGACGGTTTTGAGACTGGCACGAACGTGATCATCATCGCCGCAACAAACCGCCCTGACGTGCTCGATCCGGCACTGCTCCGCCCAGGACGATTCGATCGACAGGTGATTCTTGACCGCCCTGACCTGAAGGGCCGCATTGCGATCTTGAAGGTGCACGTGAAGGGGAAGCCGCTCGACAAGACGGTCAACCTCGAAGAGATCGCACGCCGCTCGCCGGGATTCTCGGGAGCAGATCTCGCCAACCTCATGAACGAGGCTGCGATTCTTGCTGCACGTCGCAGCAAGCGAACGATTGGCATGGACGAGTTTGCCGAAGCGCTTGATCGCGTGATGGCTGGCCCGCAGCGCAAGAGCCGCCTCATTACTGATGCAGAGAAGCAGATCATCGCCTACCACGAGGGTGGTCACGCGGTGGTTGGGCGCATTCTTGAGAAGTGCGATCCGGTCAGCAAGGTGACGGTGATCAGCCGCGGCATGGCACTGGGCTACACCATGAACCTGCCGACCGAAGACCGCTACCTGCAGAGCAAGAGCGAATTTGAAGACAAGATCGCCGCGATGCTCGGTGGCAACGTTGCTGAGCAGCTCGTCTTTGGTGATACAACGACAGGTGCCTCAAACGACATTGAGAAGGCAACTGATCTTGCACGCAAGATGGTGACGCGCTTCGGCATGTCGGAGAAGTTGGGCACCGTCACCCTCGGCCGACAGGACGAGATGATCTTCCTGGGCCGCGAGATGTCGGAGCAGAAGAACTACTCCGAAGCCGTTGCGAAGCAGATTGACGAAGAGGTCCGCGCGATCATTGATCGCGGTGCTGAGCGCGCGCGCGAAGTGCTGACGAAGCACCGAGATCGACTGGACGCCCTTGCGGCGAAGCTGATTGCTGAAGAGACGGTTGAGGGCGAGGCCTTCGAGACACTCTTCGCCGACCTCCCTGCAAAGCCTGCTGCATATGCGGGTCTTCTTGATCGGCTACGAGCCGCAGGAGTGTCCATTCCGGTGGCGAAGGCTGATACAAAGGGTGAGCCGGCCGCAAAGCCAGGCCCTGGGGGCGCGGCGGCGGGACAGCCAGCCTGATGGCATACGCCCCAACGCTCGCCTGGAAGGGGCTAGAGGGGCCAGAGGAGGCGCATCTCGTTGCAACCGCGGCCACGCGGATGGCGAAGTACGCGGAGTTTCTGAAGATCCCAAGCGTCTCTGCCCTCCCTGAGAACGCCGCTGATTGCCGTGCCGCCGCAGAGTGGCTGGCCGCTGAACTTCGCCGCATCGGTGCAGAGCGCGTTGAGGTCAGCGAGACGGGTGGTCACCCAATTGTCGTCGCCGAGAAGATCGTCAATAGCTCTCTACCGACCGTGGTGATCTACGGCCACTACGACGTGCAGCCGGGAGACCCGCTCGATCTCTGGAAGACCAGCCCGTTTGAGCCGATCGTTCGCGACGGGCGCATGCTCGGACGTGGTTCCGCCGACGATAAGGGTCAGATCGTAATCCACCTCAGCGCCCTCGAGGCGCTCGTGACGACCCGCGGCACCCTGCCCGTCAACGTGAAGTACGTCTTTGAGGGCGAAGAGGAGTCGAGCTCCGTCAACCTTGAGTCGTGGATGGCGGCGAACCCAGACCGCTGCAGCGGCGACGCCGTGATCATCAGCGACTCTGGCTTCTTTGATGGCAACCGTCCGGCCCTCACGGTTGGGCTCCGCGGCATCACCTACATTCAGGTTGACGTGCGGGCCTCTGATGTGGACCTGCACTCGGGCAGCTACGGCGGCTCCGTGGTCAATCCCGCCAACGCGCTTGCCGCCATGATCGCCTCGCTGCATGACGAGAACGGCCACATCACCGTGCCTGGCTTCTACGACGACGTTGTTGAGCTCACACCAGCCGACCGCGCCGCATTCGCCGCCCTGCCGTTCGACGAGCCTGGCTATCTCGCAGGCATTGGCGCCACCGCAACGGCGGGGGAGCGCGGCTTCTCTACCGTTGAGCGACGTGGTGGCCGCCCAACACTCGACGTGAATGGCATCTGGGGCGGCTTTATGGGCGACGGCTCCAAGACGATCATCCCAGCGCATGCACACGCCAAGATCTCGTGCCGCCTCGTGACCGCACAAGATCCTGACAAGATCAGCCGACAGCTCGAGGCGGCACTGCGCGCTGCCGCGCCTGCTGGACTACAGGTGGAGGTGCAGAACCTTGGCAATGGTGACGCCTTCCTTACGCCGCTTGGTGATCCGTATCTCAATGCCGCCGCTGGAGCCCTTGAGGCGACCTTTGGCGTTCCACCGCTCTACATCCGCGAAGGCGGCTCCATTCCGATCGCTGCGCTCTTCCAGAAGGAGCTCGGCCTGCCGGTTGTGCTGCTTGGCTTCACACCACCAGATGACAATGCGCATGCACCGAATGAGTCGATGGACCTCGGCAACTTTGAGGGCGGCATTCGCGCCGTCATTCGCGCGCTCGACGCCATCGCCACCGTTGGCTGATCGCCTGTGAAGGTA
>QWRK01000009.1:16203-23867 GCA_003670455.1 Candidatus Aquidulcis sp.
CGTGAAGGTAGCGCTGCTCGGGCTCGGTCTGATTGGCGGCTCCATCGCGCGGGCACTGCGCGAAGACCCCGCCTCCGTTGGTCCACTTGATGAGAGCGGCCTAGAGATCGTTGCATGGACACCAACGCAAACGGGACCGCGTGATGCGTTGGCGGCAGGCGTGATTGATTCCGTCGGCCGCTCAATCGCCGAAACGGTCGACGGTGCAGCGCTCGTAATTCTCTGCGCACCGCCGATTGCCATGACTGAGATTCTTGATGAGCTGGTGATCTGTCGTCGATCGGGGCGCCTCGCCGATGGCGCTGTGGTGACCGACGTCGCCTCGACCAAGGTGTGGATCGCGAAGGAGGCGGCGGCGCGCAACATTCGCTTCTGCGGCGGCCACCCCATGGCAGGGAGCCATGAGACCGGTTTCGCGGCGGCAGACGCCAATCTCTTTCTCGGTCGCCCATGGGTGATTGTTCCCGGAGTTAATGGCGGTGGCGCGGCTGCACTCGTTGAGCGACTCGCAACCAGCTGCGGTGCGCGTCCGGTGATCCTTGAAGCGGAGCTGCACGACGCCGCGACCGCTGCGGTCAGCCATCTGCCGCTTCTCGTTGCTGCAGCGCTGGTGGAGACGGTGGCGCTCGGCGATGCGGCTGATGCCCCTGACGGCTGGAAGATCTCGCACCTGCTCGCCAGCACCGGCTGGCTCTCCGCTACACGGCTCGCACGTGGCTCCGAGGCAATGGGTGCCGACATTCTTGCAACGAACGCGCGCGAGGTTCGCCGCCGCCTGAAGACACTTCGACTGGTCTTAGAGCAGTGGGATGCGCGTTTGGCCGCCGCGGAGAATGATCCAGTGATCGGTCGGGTAGATCTAGAGAAGCGTCTCGCCGCTGCGCGCGCGGTGCTGACGGAGAACGAGTGAGCGCTGATCCTCTGGCGAAAGGTGCCGACGAGGAGATCATCGGCATCCCTCGCGAACTTGCGCTCCCTGCAGGGGCCTGGACCGGACTCCGCGCCTTTAGCAGCCCCGAGGAGGGCGAGCACGAGATCACACGTCTCGACCAGGTAGCCCAGCCTCGTCCACGGCGCGAACTTGAGTTGGACCCCTCCTGGAAGCAGCCAATCCCGTACGCAGTGGCCCTCTATCGCCCTGAGGGGGCTCCCGCAAGCGATACACAGCTCTTCTGGATGGATCGTCTCGCCGGTGGCAGCGACAAGCGCCTGCACGGCCGCGCCTCGTTCGGCGTGGGTGGCCACATCTCGCCAAACGATGGCGGCATTCGCGCCGCGCTCGCTCGAGAGTGGGTTGAGGAGGTTGCCACGCCAACACTGCCATCGTTCGCGCCGATCGGACTCCTCAACGATGACGGTGATGATGTCGGTCGAGTGCATCTCGGCATTGTCTTCATTGCCACGCTAACCTCGCCCGACATTCACATCCGTGAGACGCATAAGCTCGCAGGCTCCCTCGTTCCAGTGAGCGAAGCGCTCCGTCGCAAGGGTGAGCTAGAAGGATGGTCGGCGCGCCTCATTGACACGATCGCAAAGGTTGCCGCCAGCATCTAGTCCTCGCTACGTGCGCAGTATGTTCTCACTGCGATCGTCTCTCTATGCCAACGTCAGTCGCTTCTACGGCACTGGTTGGAATTGATGGGGTGCCGGTTGAGGTTGAGGTCGACGTTGCCCCTGGCATTCCTGCAACACGCATAGTTGGTCTACCTGACACCGCTGTAGGCGAGGCGCGTGAGCGCATCCGTTCCGCCATTCGTGCAGCTGGCTACACCTGGCCCGCTCGCCGCATCACCATCAACCTCGCCCCAGCCGACTTACGCAAGAGTGGCGGTTCGTTTGATCTCGCTATTGCCATCGGCATCCTGCTTGCCAGCGGCCAGATCCGCCATCGCGGCAAGGGAACCCTCGCGGCGATCGGTGAGCTCGCGCTCGACGGCAGAGTGCGCAACGTTCCTGGTGCGCTGCCGCTCGCTCTACCGCTCCTCTCAGCAGGGCATCGTGTGCTGCTGCCCGCGAGCGTGGCGGCGCTGCCAGGGTTGTGCGGCGGCGAGGTTATCCCCGTTATAACGCTTGCGGATGCTGCGCTGGCGGTAGAGGGCGGAGTCGTAGGGACGCAACTGTCACCCGAGAACGCATTGACCACACCACCTAGTGTTGATGTCACATGCGAGCTCGCGAGCATTCGCGGTCAACCGATTGCTACGCGTGCCGTGTTGATTGCAGCGTGCGGGCGCTTTCCGATTCTGCTTGAGGGGCCGCCAGGGGTGGGCAAGTCGATGCTCGCGCGGGCGCTGCATGAGATCCTTCCCGATCTCGCTGGGGAGGAGCGCAGCGAGGTTGCCTCCATTGCATCGGCAGGTGGTCACTCCACCGAACTCTCAGTGCGTCCACCGTTACGGGCGCCGCATCACGACATCACGGTGGCAGGGCTCATCGGCGGAGGCCCGCGCATGATGCCCGGTGAGCTCACCTGGGCGCATCGCGGCCTCTTGTTGCTTGATGAGATTGGTGAATTTCGGCGCGATTCGCTTGAGGCGTTACGCGAACCACTGGAGCGGGGGAGTGTTGACCTCGTTCGCGCAGGGCGCTCGGTACGCTTCCCTGCGGATGCGATCGTGGCCGCGACTGGGAACCCCTGTGGCTGTGGCGAGTTAGAGCACCCAAGCGGTACCTGTCGCTGCCTCCCTGCTGCGCGACGACGGGGAAGCCTCTCGCTCTCAGCACCGATTCGCGATCGATTCGCGTTGCGTGTGCGACTTGCTCGACCGAGCACGCCACTCGCTGCGCTCCCGCGCGGCGAACTCACCACGCTCACCGCTCGCGCGCGGGCAACATCGGTCCGTGCCGCTCTTGCGCGGCAGCCTGCTCGCTCTGATGGGATGACTGGTGCGACGCGCCGAACTGTTGAGGGCCTCGGGGTGCGCGCATGGAGTCAGATTGAACAGGTTGCGACGGTGGTGGCGCTCCTTGATGGGCGCGATGTGGTGGGCGATGCTGATGTGGCCGAGGCGATCCATCTGCACGGCGATCACTGGTGAGCGCGATCACGCTGCACCCGGGCGATCCGCGAATCCCTGAGCGCCGCAGTGAGGCCCTCGGGTTGGCCCCCGATGCTGATCGGCGTCGCCCACTCTGGGCGCTGGGGCGGGTCGAGGTTCTCGGGAGGCCATCGATCGGGATCGTCGGCACGCGGCGACCTTCACCGCATGGCGCTGCGGCGGCACGGCGCATCGCCTTCGAGGTGGCGCGATCGGGGTGGTGCGTTGTGTCAGGGCTAGCCCTGGGGATCGACGAAGCGGCCCATTTGGCAGCCGTAGAGGCGGGAGGGGAGACGATCGCGGTACTTCCTAGTCCCGCCCCGCTCGGGCTGCGCTACGGGGCGCGGCGCCTGGCCGAGCAGATCCAGCAGGTGGGCCTTCTCCTCTCCGATCGGCCGGTCGGAACCCCGCCCGCCGCCTGGAGCTTTGCCGCCCGGAACCACCTCATGGCGGCGCTCTGCGACGGACTCATCGTCGTTGAGGCACCTGAAGGCTCTGGGGCGCTGATTACCGCTGAATCGGCGGCAGGGCTTGGCCTCCCCGTTGCGGTTGTGAGCACCCCCTACGGCGCAGAGAGCGCAGAAGGGGGGCTCCGCTGGCTCCAGCGAGCGCAGGAGTTGTCTTTGCGTCTCACCGAAGAGCGCTCACCCGTGCTCATTTCGGGGGAGGCCGACCTCCGCGCCTGGCTTGCTGTCTGTGCGCTGTCCTTGCATGGGCAGTTTGACGACCCTTCTGGCGATCCGCGTGTCGCAACGGGCACAACTCACGTTGAGGCGTCTGGTTTACAGCAGGAAATCCTGCAGAGACTTGATGCAGCTGGCGCTGAGGGGGTCGTCGAGGGTGATTTAAGCGGCCTTTCGGCGGAGTTACCGGGGGCGCTGGTCGCGGCGCTGACCCTCCTGAGCTTGCGTGGGCTGATTGAGCAGCGCGGCGGGCGTTGGCGGCGCGTTCTTGGGGCGGTGCTACGCTCTCGCCCATGACAAAGGCAGCCACCAACCTCGTTATCGTCGAGTCGCCGGCCAAGGCCCAGACGATTGAGCGGTATCTCGGCCCCGATTACACCGTGCTCGCCTCCTATGGCCACATTCGGGATCTCCCCCAGAAGACGAAGAAGGGGAGCATGGCGGTTGACGTGGAGAACGGCTTCACCCCGGTCTACGAGATCATTGAAGACAAGCAGAAGCGCCTTGATGACATCACTCGTGCCGCCAAGAAGGCAACCTCCGTCTGGCTCGCAACCGACCTTGACCGCGAAGGCGAGGCGATCGCCTGGCATGTGGCCGAGGCACTCGGCATCCCTGAGGCGGACCGACATCGGGTGACCTTCAGCGAGATCACCAAGGGGGCCATCCTCGAGGCGTTCGCCCATCCCCGCGCCATCAACCTCGACCTTGTTAACGCCCAGCAGGCGCGCCGCATCTTGGATCGCCTCGTCGGGTATCGCCTCTCGCCGCTCCTTTCGCGGCTCGTTAAGCCGAAGCTCTCAGCCGGACGGGTGCAGTCGGTCGCACTTCGCCTGGTTGTGGAACGCGAGCGCGCCATCCGCGCCTTTATTCCACGCCACTACACCACGGTTGAGATCGGGATTCGCCCAGCCACCGCGAGCGACCTGATCGTCCCCGCCACCCTGATCGGCGAGAAGGGGGAGATTCTTGAGCTCGATCCAGAGGTAGCAGCAGCGGCGGTCACTCGGCTCGAAGGCGCTGACGCGGTTGTCGCAGAGCGCAGCGAAGGGACGCGCAAGCAGCGCCCAGTTCCACCATTCACCACCTCAACACTGCAGCAGGAGGCGGGTCGCAAGCACGGCTTCCGCTCGCGCGTCACGATGCAGCTCGCCCAGAAGCTCTACGAAGGTGTGGAGATCGGCGGCGAACGCACCGGTCTCATTACCTATATGCGTACCGATTCACCAACGCTGAGCCAGCAGGCCATCAGTGACGCCTCGGCGGTGATCCGCGAGCGATTCGGCCCAGAGATGGTTGTTGAGGGCGGCCGCCAGTACGCCTCGAAGTCGAAGAACGCACAAGAGGCGCACGAAGCGATTCGACCAACCAATCTTGCCCTCACCCCCGAACTTGCTGCGCCATACATCGACGAACGCGAGCTGAAGGTCTACACGTTGATCTGGCGCCGCACGATCGCTTCGCAGATGCCCGACAAGCTCTCCGCATCTACCACCCTCATTTGGAGCGCAGGGAGCGATCGCCTGAAAACTGTTGCGACGCGAACGCTTGAGCCGGGCTTCACCGCTGTGTATCTCGAAGGTCGCGATGACGAAGACGAAGATGCCGAAGCGAAGGTTCCCGACCTGCCAGAGGGTTCGAAGCGGAGTGTCGCCACAGTAGAGGGCGTGCCGCACGCGACAAAGCCTGAGCCGCGCTTTACCGAGCCAACGCTCGTCAAGGAGTTAGAGAAGCACGGCATCGGTCGACCATCAACCTACGCCGCCATCATTGAACGTATTCAAGAGCGCGAATACGTTGACCGCGACAAAGATAATCGCCTCCGCGCCACACGACTTGGCGAAACGGTCTGCGATCTACTCACGACACATTTCTCCACCTTCGTTGACCTCGGCTTCACCGCCGGCATGGAAGAGGAGCTCGACGCCGTCGCAGAGGGTCGCGCGAACTGGCGCGATGTGCTGCAGAAGTTCTGGAGCACCTTTGACCCACTCGTTCTCGAAAAGGCGCAGTCAATCGGCGCTGGAGAGTTCCGCAACCGTGCCAGCGAAGAGAAGTGCTCCGAGGGGCATCCAATGGAGGAGCGCCTCGGCCGATTCGGTTGGTACCTCGCCTGCACGCTCTACCCAGAACATGCCGAACGTAAATCACTCTCGAAGGTGATCGGCGACGACACACCATCAGGTGACACGCCAACGCTTGAGGGTGCGGGCCTCCCGTGCCCAATGTGCGGCGCGGAGCACGGCGGCAAGATGGCGCAGCGACGGAGCCGCTTCGGCTGGTTCCTCGGTTGTGACCGATACCCAGAGTGCAAGTACATTCCGAAGGCTGAGGTACCTGCAGAGTTCAAGCTGGAGTTCGATGCGCTCTGCCCAGTGTGCGGCGTGGAGCACGGCGGCAAGCTTGGCCCGAAGAAGAACAACAAGCGCGGCACCTACTTCTATTCCTGCAACCGCTACCCCGACTGCAAGACGATTCGACCGCGCCCTTCGGGTGCGACACATGCCGAGTGCGGCGCCGTGATCGGTAAAGACGATGAGGGCGGCATCTGCACCAAGTGCGGCGCGCGCGTAACCCTTCCAGAGGTCGTTGTCGTTGGTTCGGTGATTGCGGGCGGCGAGCCTGATCCGCTCGCCTGGGTGCCGAAGCGTCCGCGACGCGGTGCTGCTGCCGCCGCCGCCGGTGGTGACGCAAAGGCCGCAGCGAAGAGCAAGGCGAAGCCGAAGGCCAAGAGCAAACCGAAGGCCAAGAGCAAGGCGAAACCAAAGGCCAAAGCAAAGGCGAAGAGTAAGGATCCCGCGGCGGAACCTGTCGCGATTGAGTCGGTCGCGGAGGCGCCGGCTGAACAGGTGGAGACGGTCTAATGGCTCGGGGCCGCGAATCGGCTCCCGCGGCGTCGCTCTCTTCTGCCGTCACTGACCCACGCATCGCCCCGTTCATCATGCACCTGCGCGCACGCGCACTCTCGGCCGCAACGGAGCGCTCGTACCGCACGGCGGTGGAGCGCCTTGTTGCCTGGTACGACGCCGAGGGGATCGACTGGCGCACGCCAAGCCGCGCAGACCTGCGTCGCTATATCGCCCTTCTCAGTGAGGATGGAGAGCGCTCAACCGTGCAGCAGCGGCTCGCCGCTCTCGGCACCTTCTACCGATTCTGGGTGCGGCAGGGGAGTGTGGCGAAGGATCCACTGCATGCACTCGCCCGACCGAAGCGCGAGAAGCGCCTCCCCGATGTCTTGTCACAAGCACAGGTCGAGCAGCTCATCGCGCAGGCCGCGATCGGCACCTCAGCTGCGCTGGCCCTGCGCGATACCGCACTCATTGAGTTGCTCTACGGCGCCGGACTTCGCATTGCTGAAGTGGTTGCGATCAGCGTGAGCGACCTGCAGCTCGGCCGTGGCGAGGTGAAGGTGACGGGGAAGGGCGACAAGCAGCGCGTCGCACTCTTCGGCGCACCATGTCGCCGCGCGCTTGAGTCGTATCTGTCGGATGGCCGCCCCGCACTCGCTGATCTCGCTGCGACCACAGTTTCTGCACTCTTCTTGAATCGCAACGGCGGAGCGCTCGGCGAGCGTGGTGCCCGTGCACGACTCGACGACATCGCACGTGCCGCCGGTCTCCCAGAGGCGTTTCATCCTCATACACTGCGTCACTCATTTGCGACGCACCTCCTGGACGGCGGTGCGGACCTGCGCGTCGTGCAGGAGCTGCTCGGACACGAGAGCCTCGGAACGACGCAGGTGTACACCCACGTTTCAACGACGCGACTACGCGGGCTCTACAAATCGGCGCACCCGCGCGCACGACGCACAGGGGCGAAGCCATGAAGCGGCGCACTGTCGCACCAGTGATTCGGTCAAGCACCGCGCGTAACAGTTCAGTTCTTGCCGCCGGTGCACTCGCGTCGCGCATTGCGGGTTGGGCGCGCATCACCGTGCTCATTG